>NZ_JAELUD010000001.1:0-226541 GCF_016429185.1 Aquitalea sp. ASV11 | reverse complement strand
GTGCGGGTCCCCGTCAATTCCTTTGAGTTTTAACCTTGCGGCCGTACTCCCCAGGCGGTCAACTTCTCGCGTTAGCTACGCTACCAAGGATTCAAACCCCCAACAGCTAGTTGACATCGTTTAGGGCGTGGACTACCAGGGTATCTAATCCTGTTTGCTCCCCACGCTTTCGTGCATGAGCGTCAGTGTCATCCCAGGGGGCTGCCTTCGCCATCGGTATTCCTCCGCATCTCTACGCATTTCACTGCTACACGCGGAATTCTACCCCCCTCTGACGCACTCTAGCTGTGCAGTCTCCAATGCAGTTCCCAGGTTAAGCCCGGGGCTTTCACATCAGACTTACACAACCGCCTGCGCACGCTTTACGCCCAGTAATTCCGATTAACGCTTGCACCCTACGTATTACCGCGGCTGCTGGCACGTAGTTAGCCGGTGCTTATTCTTCAGGTACTGTCATCCCCCAGCGATATTAGCGCTAGGGATTTCCTCCCTGACAAAAGTCCTTTACAACCCGAAGGCCTTCTTCAGACACGCGGCATGGCTGGATCAGGCTTGCGCCCATTGTCCAAAATTCCCCACTGCTGCCTCCCGTAGGAGTCTGGGCCGTGTCTCAGTCCCAGTGTGGCGGATCATCCTCTCAGACCCGCTACTGATCGATGCCTTGGTGAGCCTTTACCTCACCAACTAGCTAATCAGACGTCGGCCGCTCGAATAGCGCAAGGTCCTAAGATCCCCTGCTTTCCTTCTCAAAGCGTATGCGGTATTAGCTATCCTTTCGGATAGTTATCCCCCACTACTCGGCACGTTCCGACGCATTACTCACCCGTTCGCCACTCGTCAGCGGAGCAAGCTCCCTGTTACCGTTCGACTTGCATGTGTAAAGCATGCCGCCAGCGTTCAATCTGAGCCAGGATCAAACTCTTCAGTTCAATCTCATAGCAAATTTTCTGGCACGCAAGATCAAAGAAAATAACAAGTATTTCTTGAATTCTTGCAGTGCAAGTATTTGGCTTTCGCCAAGCACTCACACCTATCGGTTATTCTGTTTTTTAAAGAGCGGTGCAGGTCGCTGCGTTTCGTTTCCGTCGCTGCGTTGTCTGCTGAGGAGGCGAACTATACCGCCCTGACCCACCCTCGTCAACACTTTGTGCGAAGAAATCTGCAGGTTTTGCCAAAATTCCATCCCGCTGCGCGCTAAGTCACTGAACGGTAATACTTTATGAAATTCGGGTTTTATATCAAGCATTGCGCCCCGTATTTGCCGTCCCGGTACTGACTGCCGCAAGCATGATCTGTGGTGGCTCATCCGGCCACATTCGCGCTGCAATCTATCTATATGGCGACAAGATAATGCTGATGCCGCACTGCAGCGCTTCTGCTACTCTTTAGCCTTCTGCAAACTGCCCTAGTCCGCCTGACGGCGGCATCTGCCATGCTCAAGTTTGATGTATTGATTATCGGTAGCGGTCTGGCCGGCATGACCCTGGCCTTGCATCTGGCTGCCACTCGCAAAGTTGGCCTGATTACCAAACGTGATCTGCTGGAAGGCAGTTCGACTTATGCCCAGGGCGGCATCGCCGCGGTGCTGGATACGGAAGACTCTGTTGAAGAGCATATCCGCGACACCCTGATTGCCGGTGCAGGTTTGTGTAATGAAGAAGCCACCCGCTTTATTGTGGAGCACTCCAAGGAAGCAATTGACTGGTTGATTGCGCTGGGTGTGCCTTTTACCCGCGATGATACCCACAAGACGGGTTATCACCTGACCCGTGAGGGCGGCCACAGCCATCGCCGCATCATTCATGCTGCGGATGCAACCGGTGCAGCGGTGACGTCCACCCTGGGTCAGAAGATCAAGGCTCATCCGAACATTACCGTGCTGGAAGATTTCCTGGCCATCGACCTGATCACCTCCCGCAAGCTGGGGCTGGAAGGCAAGCGCTGTTATGGCGTGTATGCACTGGACAAGACGCTGGATCAGGTGGTGACCATTGCGGCGCAGCACACCATTCTGGCCTCCGGTGGTGCGGGCAAGGTTTATCTGTACACCACTAACCCGGATACGGCGACAGGCGATGGCATTGCCATGGGCTGGCGTGCCGGCTGCCGGGTGGGAAACATGGAATTCATCCAGTTCCACCCTACCTGCCTATACCATCCGCACACCAAGTCTTTCCTGATTTCCGAAGCGGTGCGTGGTGAGGGCGGCATTCTGAAGCTGCCGGACGGCACCCGTTTCATGCCGAATCACGACCCGCGTGGCGAACTGGCGCCGCGCGACGTGGTGGCGCGCGCGATTGACTTCGAAATGAAGAAGCATGGTCTGGATTGTGTTTATCTGGATATTTCCTACAAGCCGGCCAACTTCATCAAAGAGCACTTCCCCAATATCTACGCGCACTGCCTGGAACTGGGCATCGACATCACCCAGGAGCCGATCCCGGTAGTACCGGCCGTGCACTTTACCTGCGGTGGTCTGGTGACCGACCTCACCGGCCATACCGATGTGGACGCGTTGTATGCCGTGGGCGAAGTGGCTTGCACCGGCCTGCACGGTGCCAACCGTCTGGCCAGCAACTCCTTGCTGGAGTGTCTGGTGATTGGCAAGGCTGCGGCAGAGGACATTCTGGCAGAGCCGGTCATCACCTTGCCGCCGATTCCGGCCTGGGATGACAGCCAGGTGACGGATACCGACGAGGAAGTGGTGATATCGCACAACTGGGACGAGCTGCGTCGTGCCATGTGGGACTATGTGGGCATTGTGCGCACCAACAAGCGCCTGATGCGGGCGCTGAGCCGGATTCGCCTGCTGTCCGAGGAAATCAACGAGTACTACAGCAACTTCCACGTCACCAACGATCTGATCGAGCTGCGCAATCTGGTGCAGACTGCCGAGCTGATCGTGCGTTCGGCCCTGCTGCGCAAGGAAAGCCGTGGTTTGCACTATAGCCGCGACTACCCGGACACACTGCCGGAGACGCAGGAAACCGTGCTGGAGCCGCCGCTGCGCTGAGCGCACAGCGCTATTCCGAAACGGCACCCGACGGGTGCCGTTTTTCATGCTGCTCAGGTATCGCGACGCAAAGGCAGGGTAAACCAGAACACACAGCCACCGCTCACCCCGGTGCTGACGCTGAATTCGCCGCGATGGAACTCGACAATGGAGCGGCAGATATTCAAACCGATCCCCATGCCATCCGGCTTGGTGGAATAAAACGGGGTAAACAGCTCGTTCTTGATGTTATCGGCCAGCCCCGGTCCGTTATCGGCCACCTCCACCCGCCAGAAAGCAGCACCGACAGCAGTGCGCACGATGATGTGCGGGCGTCGCGTCTGGGCTTCCACCATGGCTTCAATGGCGTTCTTCATCAGATTGAGCAATACCTGTTCAATTAGCACCGGGTCCATGTCCAATCGGCAGACTGTGTCATCCTGCTCGATCAGCAACTGAACCCCGGCCTTGAAGGCCATCATCTCGGCCAGACCAGCAGCACGCGCCACCACGCGGGCCGGATCTACCGTTTCCAGCTGTGGTTCGTGCTTTTTCACAAAGGCGCGGATGCTCTTGATGATCTGACCCGCCCGCTGCGCCTGCTGGCTGATGGCAGACACCGCATCTCGCACCCCGTTGGGTAACTCCAGCGTGTCCGGCAAGCGTCGGGCCAGCCCGGCCGAATAAGTGGAAATGGCAGTCAGCGGCTGGTTCAGCTCGTGCGCCAGACTGGAGGCCATTTCGCCCATGGCAATCAGCCGCGAGGTGGTCTGGAAGCGTTCCTGCTGCGCCTGCGCCCGCCCTTCGCGCTCACGCTCTTCGGTGACATCGGTCAGGATCACCAGCCAGGCGGACTCCCCGTTGACCCACTCCAGCCTGCGCCGCTGCATCTGGAACCACTGTTTGCCATCCTGCAGGGTGAACTCACTGGCCAGATCGTCATGTTCCGGATCGGCACGCAAGCCCGGTAACAACAGACAGCATGGTGCGTCAGGCTCTTCCGCCAGCCACAGATACGCAAAAGTAGGGTTGCCATAAAGCAGCTGGCCGCTGTCCTGACTGACCACGCACACCCCGGCCTGCATGCCGTTCAGCACGGTCAGAAAACGCTGGTGCGAGGCATTGAGCGCCAAACGCTGGCGCTTGCGTTCGGTAATGTCAAACAGCGCGGCAATCCAGCCACGGTGGCTGCCGTCACGCTCGATCAGTGGGGTGGCATAGAGGCGTACTTCAATAAAATCGCCATTCTGGCAGGCAAAACGCAACTCGAAGCCCTGCTCCGGCTGCATGCCTTGCCGCACCGCATCCATGGCAGCGCGCATCTGCTGATGATCGCTGGCTGGCCAGAACACATGCGGCGGCCGCTGTCCCACCAGCTGTTCCGGCGCATAACCCAGCATTTCACAGAATGCCCGGTTCACCCGCAGGATTTCACCTTGCAGGCTGATGGCCACCAGGCCGCTTTTCATGCAGTCTTCAATCGCCTGACGCAAGGCCACTTCGGTGGAAAGTGCCTGCTCGGCGCGCGAGCGTTCGCGCATGTGGCGACGGATGCGCCAGATGGAATACAGCAAGGCTGCTGCCAGCAGGGTAATCAAGCCGGTGAGCACCGGCAGAGTCAGCCCCAGGCCGGAACGGTAGCTGACCGCGCGCAGGTAAACGCCGAAACCGGGCGGATCGAAACTGGTCTGGTGCGAGATATTGCCGGGATGTTCTGACGGGTCGAACTTGCTGGCCAGTGTTCGCCCCCCCACATCGACAAAACTGATGTAGTTCTTGGAGGCAATCCACCACGGCACCTGACGGTGCAGCAGCTGATCGAACTGATACACCAGCCGGATGCTACCCAGTACTTTTTCATTGGCAATGATGGGCACGGCCAGATCAAAGCGGTATTTGCCATCCGGCCTGCGGTAGGGCTGGCCATAAGATGCACGGCGCAAGCGCATGGCACGCCACACCGCGTCGTATTCGTCACCATGCAGCACCCGCCCCGGTGCAACCTGCCCGTGCTGGTCGCGCTGCAACATGGCTTGGGCGTCGATTTGCTGCACCAGCAATACTTCCGGGCTTTCGCGCATGAAAAACGCAGCATTGGAAATGAAGCGTTCCGGGCTCAGTCTGCCATTGGCGATATCCGCCGCCACCCCTTCCGCCCACTCTTGCTGGCCCTCCATATGCAGGCGCATCGACTGCTCCAGCCAGAGCACTTCCTGAATGAGATTGTCCCGCTGCTCATCCACCCAGTCGCGATACACCAGATAGAACAGACCACCCAGGGCCAGCACCAGGGCAATCAGGGTAAGCGAGGTTCCCAGCCACAGCAGGCGGGGGGAACGGCGACGGGCGAGCATATCAATGACGTGCATAAATGAGTTAGGGAAAACCCCAATGATGAAGTCCCCAATGGCATGTTGTTGGCGCGCCTTCTACTTTACACGGTATTAACAGCCCGCAGACAAGGGCTGTAATGACAAAGCAAAAACATTCAACGCTAACAGAAATGCAAACGGAGAGACGTATGAAACTGAAGATTGCTGCACTGCTGATCGGATCTTCTTTTGGTGTAGCCGGCATGGCCCAGGCCGCTGGTGAAATCGTCATCAAGTTCAGCCACGTGGTATCGCCGGACACCCCCAAGGGCAAGGCTGCCGAATACTTCAAAAAGCTGGCGGAAGAACGTACCCATGGCAAGGTCAAGGTACAGGTTTATCCCAACAGCCAGCTTTATAAGGACAAGGAAGAACTGGAAGCCCTGCAACTGGGCGCGGTTCAGATGCTCGCCCCGTCGCTGGCCAAGTTTGGCCCGCTGGGCGTGAAGGAATTCGAAGTATTCGATTTGCCGTATGTGTTCGACAACTACGACGAAGTGAACAAGGTGATGCACGGTGCCATCGGCAAGCAATTGCTGGGCAAGCTGGAAAGCAAGGGCATCAAGGGCCTGGCTTACTGGGATAACGGCTTCAAGAACTTCTCGGCCAACAAGCCGATCCGCACCCCGGCCGACCTGAAGGGCATGAAGATCCGTATCCAGTCCTCCAAGGTGCTGGAAGAAGAAATGCGTTCGGTAGGTGCACTGCCGCAGGTAATGGCCTTCTCGGAAGTGTATCAGGCACTGCAAACCGGCGTGGTGGACGGCACCGAGCTGGAAGCTTCCAACCTGTACACCAGCAAGGCCTATGAGGTACAGAAGCAACTGACCCTGACCCAGCACGGTTTCCTCGGCTATGCCGTCATCGTCAACAAGAAGTTCTGGGACGGTCTGCCGGCTGATATCCGCAGCGAACTGGACAGCGCCATGACCGATGCATCCAAGTACGCCAATGACATCGCCAAGAAAGAAAACGACCGCGCACTGGCCGCCATCAAGGCTTCTGGCAAAACGCAGGTTTACACCCCCACCGTGGCAGAGCGCAATGCCTTTAAGAAGGCCATGCTGCCGGTTCATGCCAAGATGGCCAGCCGTATCGGTCCGGACCTGCTGAAGGCCATTTACAAAGAAACCGGTTTCAACCCCAACAACTGATCAGCCCTGAATCGAGCGTGCGTGCAGTATTGCACCCACGCTCTTTTTGCGAAAAGAGAACAATCATGCTGAAATTCCTCGACCATCTGGAGGAGTGGATGATTGCCCTGTTGATGGGAAGTGCAACCCTCATCACCTTCGTGGCGGTACTGCACCGCTACGGTTCGGGCATCGAAACCCTGCAACCCTATCTAGCCCATATCAATATGGCGTGGGCCCAGGAACTCACCATCTACCTGTTTGTATGGATGGCCAAGTTCGGCGCTGCCTATGGCGTACGGACCGGCATCCACGTGGGTGTGGACGTGTTGATCAACCGCCTGTCTGACAAGACCCGTGCCAAGTTCATCATCTTCGGCCTCTTGTCCGGCGCACTGTTCACCGGCGTCATTGCCGTGCTGGGCGGCAATTTTGTCTGGGAAATCGCCCATACCGACCAGACATCGCCCGATCTGGAAGCCCCGATGTGGCTGGTTTATCTGGCCATTCCCTGCGGCTCTACCCTGATGTGCTTCCGCTTCCTGCAAGTAGCCTGGAACTTCATCAAGACCGGCAGCCTGCCCAAGCATGACCACGGCCATGTTGATGGCATCGAAGAAGGTGCCGAGGATCTGGACAACCTGCACCCGCACGACCTGAACCACGGAGGCAAGCACTAATGACCACCCTCATCATTTTCGGTCTGCTGCTTACCCTCATGCTGACCGGCATGCCGATCTCCATCTCGCTGGGTCTGACGGTACTGACCTTCCTGTTCACCATGACCCAGGTTCCGATCGAATCAGTGGCGCTCAAGCTGTTCACCGGTATCGAGAAGTTCGAAATCATGGCGATTCCATTCTTCATTCTGGCGGGCAACTTCCTGATGCACGGCGGTGTGGCCAAACGGATGATCCGCTTTGCCACCACCCTGGTAGGCCACTGGTATGGTGGTTTGGGTCTGGCTGGCGTGGTGTCCTGCGCACTGTTTGCCGCCATTACCGGTTCTTCCGTTGCCACCGTGGTGGCCGTGGGTTCCATCATCCTGCCGGCCATGGTGAAGCAGGGCTACCCGCAGCGCTTTGGTGCCGGGGTGATCACCACATCCGGCGCGCTGGGCATTCTGTTCCCGCCGTCCATCAACCTGGTGATGTATTCCATCGCCACCGCCGGCATGGACGTGACCGGCCCGGACGGCATGAGCGTGTCCACCGCTTCGGTCGGTCAGCTATTCATGGCGGGTGTGTTGCCCGGCCTCTGCCTGTCGGTCTTGCTGGGCCTGACCACCTGGTACCGTGCCAAGAAGTTTGACTACCCGCGCCTGCCGCGCGCCAGCTGGGGCGAGCGTCTGCAAGCCTTCCGCGAATGCGTGTGGGGCCTGTTGCTGATCGTACTGGTGATTGGCGGTATTTACAGCGGCATCTTCACCCCGACCGAAGCTGCTGCCATGGCTGCCGTCTACGCCTTCATCATTGCCGTGTTCGTCTACAAGGACATGGGCCTGAAGGATGTACCGCGCGTGCTGATCAATGCCGCGTCGATGAGCTCGATGCTGCTGTACATCATCACCAATGCCGTGCTGTTCTCCTTCCTGATGGCGTCCGAGCAGATTCCGCAAGCGATGGCCGCCTGGATGACCGCACAGGGTCTGGGTGTGGTGGCCTTCCTCTTGCTCACCAACATCCTGTTGCTGGCAGCCGGTAACTTCATGGACCCATCGGCCATTGTGCTGATCATGGCACCCATCCTGTACCCGGTGGCAGTCAAACTGGGGGTGAATCCGGTACACTTCGGCATTCTGATTGCAGTGAACATGGAAGTGGGCATGTGCCATCCGCCGGTGGGGCTTAACCTGTATGTGGCCTCCGGCATCACCAAGATGGGCATTACCGAACTGACCGTGGCCGTGTGGCCGTGGCTGCTCACCATGCTGGGCTTCCTGGTTGCCGTGACCTATCTGCCCGGTATATCACTGTGGCTGCCCCGAATGTTAGGTATGATGCAGTAATAGCAGGACAGGACAAAGTACGCGGCAGAGGTGAAAACCTCGTGCCGCGTACTTTGTCTGACAGGACCATAGCCCCGATAGAGGGTTAGCCCTTATAATATTCAGCTAAATTATTCAAAACGACCATAAGAAACCACCCAGGAGTTCACGAATGGACGAGCAACTGCGCCAAGCCGCACTCGATTTCCACCAGTTTCCTCAGCCCGGCAAGATCCAGGTGTCCCCGACCAAACCGCTGGCTACCCAGCGTGACCTCGCCCTTGCCTACTCCCCCGGTGTGGCCGCCCCGTGTGACGCCATCGTGGAAGACCCGCTCAATGCCTACAAGTACACCGCACGCGGTAATCTGGTAGCTGTCATCACCAACGGTACCGCCGTACTGGGCCTGGGCAACATCGGCCCGCTGGCCGGCAAGCCGGTGATGGAAGGCAAGGGTGTGCTGTTCAAGAAGTTTGCCGGCATCGACGTTTTCGACATCGAACTGAACGAGAACGACCCGGACAAGCTGGTGGACATGATCTGTGCGATGGAGCCGACTTTCGGCGGCATCAACCTGGAAGACATCAAGGCCCCCGAGTGCTTCTACATCGAGAAGAAGTGCCGCGAACGCATGGGCATTCCGGTCTTCCATGACGACCAGCACGGCACCGCCATCGTGGCCGCTGCCGCTGTACTGAACTCACTGCGCCTGGTCAACAAGGACATCGCCAATGTCCGCGTGGTGGCCTCCGGTGCCGGCGCTGCCGCCATCGCCTGCCTGGACCTCCTGGTAGCGCTGGGCGTGAAGCGTGAGAACATCACCGTCTGCGATTCCAAGGGCGTGATCTACCACGGCCGTGACGAAAAGCTGGACGAATCCAAGCTGCGTTACGCCATTGCCGACAACGGCTGGCGCAAACTGGCAGACGCCATGGTTGGCGCCGACATCTTCATGGGTCTGTCCGGCCCGCGCCTGGTATCCCAGGAAATGGTCAAGAGCATGGCCGCTCACCCGGTGATTCTGGCCATGGCCAACCCGGAACCGGAAATCCTGCCGCCGCTGGTGAAGGAAGTCCGTCCGGATGCCATCATCGGTACCGGTCGTTCCGACTACCCGAACCAGGTGAACAACGTACTGTGCTTCCCCTTCATCTTCCGTGGCGCGCTCGACGTGGGTGCCACCACCATCAATGAAGAAATGAAGCTGGCTACCGTCCGCGCCATTGCCGACCTGGCCATGGCCGAACAGTCTGACGTCGTTGCCTCCGCTTACGGCGACCAGGAGCTGTCCTTTGGCCCGGAATACGTCATTCCGAAGCCCTTCGACCCGCGCCTGATCGTCAAGATTGCCCCGGCCGTAGCCAAGGCTGCCATGGATTCCGGCGTGGCCACCCGCCCGATCCAGGATTTCGACGCCTACGCCGACCAGCTCACCCAGTTCGTGTACAAGACCAACCTGTTCATGAAACCGGTGTTTGCCCAGGCCAAGAAGGAAAGCAAGCGCGTTGTCCTGACCGAAGGTGAAGACGAGCGCGTACTGCACGCCACCCAGGAAATCGTGCTGGCAGGCCTCGCCCGCCCCATCCTGATCGGCCGTCCGAGCGTGATCGAAAAGCGTATCGAAAAACTGGGCCTGAAGCTGGAACCGGGCAAGGATTTCGAACTGGTCAACAACGAATCCGACCCGCGCTTTGCCGAATACTGGAAGGACTACTACAACCTGATGAAGCGCAAGGGCGTTTCCCAGGAGCAGGCCCGTCGCCGTGTGATCGGCAACACCACGCTGATTGGCGCGCTGATGGTTCGCCGCGGTGATGCAGACGCGATGATTTGCGGAACCTATGGCACTTACCGTCAGCATTTCGACATCGTGGAAACCGTGCTGGGCTACGACAATGCCGACAAGGTGGCCGGTGCCATGAACGCACTGATCCTGCCGACCGGCAACATCTTCATCACCGACACCTACGTGAATGCCAAGCCGGATGCAGTACAACTGGCCGGTATCACCAAGATGGCGTCCGAAGCGATGAAGCGTTTCGGTATTGCACCGAAGGCCGCCCTGCTGTCCAACTCCAGCTTCGGCACCATCAACGGTGAATCCGCCGACAAGATGCGTTCCGCACTGGAACTGATCCGCGAGGCCCAGCCTGACCTGGAAATCGATGGCGAAATGCAGGGTGACGCCGCCCTGGTGGAAGCCATCCGCACCCAGGCCATGCCGGAAACCACGCTGAAGGGCTCGGCCAACCTGCTGATCATGCCGAACGTTGAAGCTGCCAACATCAGCTACAACCTGCTGCGTGTTTCGGCATCCGACGGTGTGACCATCGGCCCCATCCTGATGGGCATGAGCAAGCCGGTACACATCCTGACCCCGATCTCCTCGGTACGCCGCATTGTCAACATGGTGGCCCTGGCTGCCGTGGATGCGCAGGTAGCAGCCAACAACAGCTAAGCTGTCGTCTTTGGTCTTATACTGAACGGGCAAGCCAGTCTTGCCCGTTTTCTATTTCTGACCAGGAGATAACGTCATGAGCGCCGATTTCAACCCGAACGACCCATTCGCCATGTTCCGCCAGTTCTGGCAAACTGCCACTCCTGTCAGCGCCCAGCCCTTTCTCCCGCCGATGAGCGAGGAGGAAATCGACCGTAAACTGGCAGAGCTGCGGGTAGTGGAAGGCTGGCTGACCATGAATCTGGGCATGCTGTCCATGCAGATGAAAACGCTGGAAATGCAGCGTGCAGCCCTGTCTGCCCTCAAACCGCGCGACGAAAAAAAATAAACCGTCACAAACGGTAACGACGACGGGACAAGCCGGCCAAAGACGCCGACACCCGGATAAACCATAATGCATTTCCGTGCACGAACGCTTTTAGAAGAACCCTGCGTGAAAACAATCGAATCAGCGTCCCGACCACACCCTGTCCGGCTGCTAGGCCAGCTGGCGAGTGGCGGATTTTCCCAGCGCGACTATCTGGATGAACGCAAGAACCGTATCAAGCTGGTACTGCGCAGCTTGCTGTCACTATCCAGCAGCTACCGCTGGCTGGGCTTCCTCAGCAGCCAGCCCATGCTGCTGGACTACCTGAAGCTGGCTCCGCGACTTTCGCAAAAGCTGCATCGCCCCTATTTGCACCGTGGGCTGGGCAATGCCGCCAAGGTACAGATGCTGCAACAGCACTATGGCCGGGTACTGCAACTGCCGCCAGCCGTGCGCAGCCAGTTGCTGTCGCTGGACAATATCTGCCTTGCCAGCGTTACCGGCAAGGATGAAAGCAGTTTCAGCTGGGTGATGGGACATAACCATTACTTCGACAAGGAAGGCGAGCTGTCGCTGCAGTTTGTCGATGGCCAACAGGTGGCACTGGCTACCCTCACCTTTACCCTGTGCCAGTACCAGGGGCGGCCGGTGGCACTGATTGGCGGCTTGCAAGGCCCGCGCAAGGAATTTGGCCATGAGTGCATCCGCACCGCCACCAAGGCTTGTCACGGTCTGTTTCCCAAGCGGCTGGTACTGGAAGCATTGACCGTCATTGCCCGTGAAATGGGCTGCCAGCAAGTGCTGGCCGTGTGCAAGGACAGCCACATTTACAGCTCCTGGCGCTACCGGCGTGAATTCCAGGCTGATTACGACAGCTTCTGGCTGGATATCGGTGCCGAGAAAATCAACACCGAATACTTCCGCATCCCCTTCCCCATCCCGCGCAAGCCAATGGAGGAAATTGCCAGTAAAAAACGCAGCGAATACAACCGTCGCTATGCCTTGCTGGACGAGATGGCAGAAAAAATCAGCCACGTCTTGCGTTAAGCCTTGCCAAGCAAAAAGCACCGGACAGGTGCTTTTTTTCATTTATATCTCAGCAGCAGTCAAGGCCGTGCCAGCGAGAAATCCGCATGCACCAGGGTATAGGCATCCCCCGCCAGTTTGCCAATGGGGTGCAGTGCCTGTACATCAATCCGGCCATCCTGATACACCGCATCCGCCACATGCACATGGCGGACTTCACCCAGCACCAGCGTGCTGCCACCCGCCCCGTACCCAAGGTCGAGGCAGCTATGCAGCACACACTCATAGCGCACCGGTGAGCGCGCCACGCCGGGTGCCTTCACCTGCTTGCTGCGCACCTTGGCGAGGCCGGCCAGGTCAAACTCGTCCACTTCCGCCGGATAGGCGGCACAGGACTGGTTCATTTCCTCGACCAGCTCCTGGCTGACAATATTCACCACGAATTCGCCGGTCGCGCGGATATTGGCCAGGCTGTCCTTGTCGCTGCCATCCGGCTTCTTGAGTATGGTCACGGCCAGCATCGGCGGATTGAGTCCGGCAACGGTAAAAAAGGAAAACGGTGCCAGGTTGGCCACACCCAGCAAATCCTGCGTGCTGAGCCAGGCAATGGGACGCGGCAGCACACTGCCAGTCAGTAATTTGTACAGGCTGGTACCATCCAGCTCTCTGACATCACAATCCATCTTGCTCACCGTTTGGCTGATTCCTGATGCCACCATTCTAATGCTGCGACGCAGCACAAGAAAAGGAGGAATGACAGGCTGGTGACAGTCGCAACAAACAGCCAGCCCACGGCAGCGAGCATGCTGCCACTGGCATGCGATTTATCTTGCCGCACGCATGGTGCAGATTCCGCGCTGCCGGTAAAATGCCGCCATGAACGCACCCCGCTTTATCCATCTTCGCCTCCACTCGGAGTTTTCCATCACCGACGGCATTGTCCGCCTCGACGACGCGGTAAAACGTGCGCAGAAGGACAATATGCCTGCCATGGGCATGTCGGACCTGATGAACCTGTTCGGCATGGTCAAGTTTTACAAGTCCTGCCGCAACAAGGGTATCAAGCCCATCGTCTCGGCCGATATCTGGCTGGAAAACGAAGAAGACCGCGACAAGCCCACCCGCCTGATGCTGACGGTGAAAAACCGTGAGGGTTATCGCAGGCTATGCGAACTGTTGACCCAGGCCTTCACCCACAACCAGTACCGTGGCCGCGCCGAAATCAAGCGCGCCTGGCTGGAACAGGGCGATAACAGCAACCTGCTGTGCCTGTCCGGTGCACATCTGGGTGATGTCGGCGTGGCACTGGCCATGGGCCAGCGCGAAGAAGCGATGCGCCGCGCGCAGTACTGGGAGAGCCTGTTTCCCGACAGTTTCTATCTGGAAGTCCAGCGCGTGGACAATGCGCAGGTGGAAAGCGTGGTACAGGCCACATTGTGGCTGGCAGGCGAAACCGGCCTGCCGGTAGTGGCCACCCATCCCATCCAGTTCATGGACCCGGACGACTTCAAGGCCCACGAAGCACGGGTGTGCATTGCCGAGGGCTACACGCTGGGCGACAAGCGCCGTCCGCGCAATTTCTCCGAATGCCAGTATTTCCTCTCTACCGAACAGATGCTGGAGCGTTTTGCCGATATTCCGGAGGCGCTGGAAAACACGGTGGAAATTGCCAAACGCTGCAATATTTCGGTGGTGCTGGGCAAGAACTACCTGCCGCTGTTCCCCACGCCGGAAGGCATGACGCTGGATGATTTTCTGGTGTACGAAGCCAAGCGCGGGCTGGAAGTGCGGCTGGAACAGCTGTTTCCCGACCCGGCCGAGCGCGAGGCGCGCCGCCCGGAATACGATGCCCGGCTGAAGTTCGAGTGCGACACCATCATCCAGATGGGTTTCCCCGGTTACTTCCTGATCGTGGCGGACTTTATCCAGTGGGGTAAGGGCAATGGCTGCCCGGTAGGCCCGGGCCGGGGTTCCGGTGCCGGTTCGCTGGTGGCTTACAGCCTGAGCATTACCGACCTCGACCCGCTACGCTACGCCCTGCTGTTCGAGCGTTTCCTGAACCCGGAACGGGTATCCATGCCCGACTTCGACGTGGACTTCTGTCAGGAAAACCGCTGGCGCGTGATCGAATACACCCGGCAGAAATACGGCGAAGAAGCCGTCAGCCAGATTGCCACCTTCGGCACCATGTCGTCCAAATCGGTGATTCGCGACGTGGGCCGGGTGCTGGACCTGCCCTTCGGCCTGTGCGACCGCCTGTCCAAGCTGATTCCGCTGGAGGCCAACAAGCCCCTGGGCCTGGAAAAGGCCATGGAAGTGGAGCCGCAGATCGGTGAGGTCATTGAATCGGAAGGTGCCAATGAGCTGATCGAACTGGCGATGAAGCTGGAAGACCTCACCCGCGGCATCGGCATGCACGCCGGTGGTGTGCTGATTGCCCCGGGCAAACTTACCGACTTCTGCCCGCTGTACATTGCGAGTGCCGACGGTGCCTCACCGGTGTCGCAGTTCGACAAGGACGACGTGGAGCAGATCGGCCTGGTGAAGTTCGACTTCCTGGGCTTGCGCAACCTCACCATCATCGAACTGGCCCAGCGTTACATCAAGCAGGTCAGCAATGAGGACGTGGACGTTGCCCATCTACCGCTGGACGATGCCGACGCCTACAAGATTTTTGCCAGCGCCAACACCACCGGCGTGTTCCAGTTTGAATCCTCCGGCATGAAAAAAATGCTGGTGGAAGCCAAACCCAGCAAGTTCGAAGAAATTATCGCCTTCGTGGCTCTGTACCGTCCGGGCCCGATGGACCTGATTCCCGACTTCATCCAGCGTATGCACGGGGCCAAGTTCGAATACCTGCATCCGCTCTTGGAGCCGGTACTGGCCCCCACCTACGGCATCATGGTGTATCAGGAACAGGTGATGCAGTCCGCCCAGGTAATTGGCGGTTACTCGCTGGGCGGTGCCGACTTGCTGCGCCGCGCGATGGGTAAAAAGAAGGTGGAGGAGATGGTGGCGCAGCGCGCCATGTTCGTGCAGGGTGCCGCCAAGCAGGACATTCCCGAATCCAAGGCCAACGAAATCTTCGACTACATGGAGAAATTCGCCGGCTACGGTTTCAACAAGTCGCACGCCGCCGCCTATGCACTGGTGGCCTACCATACGGCCTGGCTCAAGGCACATCATTGCGCCGCCTACATGGCTGCCACCATGTCCACCGAACTGGACAATACCGACCAGCTCAAGGTGTTTTATGACGACGCCACCGACCCCAAGAACGGCCTGCGCTTCTTGCCCCCGGACGTCAATCACAGCTTCTACCGTTTTGTGCCGGTCAGCCGTCAGGAAATCCGCTATGCACTGGGCGCGATCAAGGGCAGTGGCGAATCTGCCGTCGACCATATCGTGGCAGTGCGTGAAGCCAGTGGCCCCTACACCAGCCTGTTTGATTTCTGCCAGCGCACTGACAAAAAGCTGGTAAACAAGCGGGTGATCGAAGCGCTGATCCGCGCCGGTGCCTTTGACAGCATCGAACCCAACCGCGCCCTGCTGTTTGCCAATGTCGGCCTGGCGATGGAAGCAGCCGATCAGGCCCATGCCAATGCCAATCAGGGCGGCCTGTTCGACATGTTTGGCGACGATGTGGCCCCGGCAGTGGAAATGGTGGCCACCCGGCCATGGAATGACGCCGTCAAGCTGGCGGAAGAAAAACTGGCCATCGGCTTCTACCTGTCCGGTCACCCCTTCTCCGCTTATGCGCAGGAAGTGCGTGCTTTCATCAAGACCACACTCTCGCGCCTGACCCCGCGCAAGGAGCCGCAACTGCTGGCCGGTTTTGTCACCGGCATCCGCGTCAAGATGGGCAATCGCGGCAAGATGGCCTTTGTCGAACTGGACGATGGCAGCAGCAAGCGCGAAATCGGCCTGTTTGGCGACAGCTACGAAGTCAACCGCAACAAGCTGAAAGAAGACATCGTGCTGGTGGTGCAAGGCAAGGTAAGCGAGGACAGTTTCTCTGGCGGCCTGCGCATCATGGCTGACCGCATTTACGATCTGGGCGAGGCACGCAGCTGCTTTGCCCGCGGCCTGTCCTTGCAGATGAACGGCAATGCCGATGTCAACCGGCTGAAAGCCTTGCTCACACCCTATCGTGACGAGGAAAACGGCGGCCTGGTTCGCATCAGCTACAGCAATGCCCAAGCGCGTGGCGATGTGGCCCTGTCGCAAGGCTGGGCCGTACGGCTGGACGACAGCCTGCTGCTGGCCTTGCAGGACTGGCTGGGCGAAACCGCGGTGAAGATATTGTGGTAAAGCCCGGCTGAATGCCGGCACCGGCCTTGCTGCTGGCGGGCAACAATTGTTCATCATTGACAGCCAGTCACCGTTTGGCAGCCGGCAGCCGGCATCGTAAGCTGTGCTGCTGCCATCAGGGCAGCGTCTCACCATCCACCCATGCCGTGCGTTTGCCAAACAGCTGCGCACGGCATGTCTGATTGCATCAAAGGGGAAACATGAACTGGAATCAGGAACTGGGCACCAGCCTGGTGTGGGTAGCCAAGGCCTATGGCATCACCTGCCTGCTGTTTGTCATTGCGGTGTGGAGCCTGACCCGGCTGACCAGCTGGGGCCGGCAATTCTGGCAACTCAGCGGCGCTTACTTCAGCCTGCGGCGTAGTGCCAAACCACTGCTGGCCATTGCGCTGATCCTGCTGCTGACCCTGGCCGGCGTGCGGCTGGACGTGGTGCTGTCCAACTGGAGCAACGGGCTGTATACCTCCTTGCAGCAACTCAACGAAAGCCTGTTCTGGAGCTTTGTCCGCATTTTCTGCATTCTGGCCAGCCTGCATGTGCTGCGCAGCCTGTTCAGCTTTTACGTCAACCAGAGCTTTTCCATTCACTGGCGTGCCTGGCTGAACGAGCAATTACTGCAAAAGCTGCTGCAGAACGACGCGTTCTACCGCCTGCAATATCTGCCACAACACAGCGACAACCCCGACCAGCGTATCCAGCAGGATGTCAGCAGCTTCGTCAGCAGTTCGCTCGGCCTGTCGATGGGCGTGGTCAGCGCCCTGGTGTCCACCCTGGCCTACACGCTGATCCTGTGGAACCTGTCCGGCCCCTTGCAGTTGCTGGGAGTGGAAATACCGCGCGCCATGGTGTTTGCGGTATTTGTCTACGTGCTGATTGCCACCGTGCTGGCGGTGAAGATAGGCCGCCCCCTGGTGCGCTTGAACTTCCTGAACGAGCAATACAACGCCAACTATCGTTACCTGCTGGTACGCTTGCTGGAGTATGCAGAAAGCATTGCTTTTTATGCCGGGGAAAAAGTGGAAGGCATGCTGCTGCGCAGCCGCTTTGGCCAGATCATCCACAATAACTGGCGCATCGTGTTCCGGTCGCTGAAATTCCAGGGCTTCAACCTGATTGTCAGCCAGACAGCCGTGGTGTTTCCGCTCATCGTGCAGGCCCATCGCTTTTTCTCCAAGCAGATTACCCTGGGCGACCTGATGCAAACCTCCCAGGCTTTTGGCACGCTGCACGACAATCTGTCCTTCTTCCGCAATGCCTACGACGACTTTGCCGGTTATCGCGCGGTGCTTAACCGTCTGTCCGGTTATTGCGACTCCATGCAGGAAGCAGCCAGCCTGCCGCGCCCGGCCATCAGCCATCAGGGCAAGCGGCTGGCGCTGGAAGCCTTCAGCCTGCACAGCCCGGCTGGCGACTGCCTGCTGGACAATGTCTCCATGGAAATTCCGGCAGGCAGCGCGCTGCTGATTCGCGGCCGTTCCGGTTCGGGCAAAACCACGCTGCTGCGTAGCCTGGCCGGGCTATGGCCCTATAGCAAGGGTCAAATCACCCTGCCAGCAAGCGGTGTGATGTTCCTGTCGCAAAAGCCATACCTGCCGGGCGGCAGCCTGCGCGATGCGCTGTACTACCCGGCCACGCCGCCACAAGGCAGCAGTGCAGAGCTGGAGCAAGTGCTGCAAAAGATCCAGCTGGGCCATCTGCAGAGCAAGCTGGATGAAGAACGCGACTGGGGGCACAGCCTGTCGCTGGGCGAACAGCAGCGCCTGGCCTTTGGCCGCCTGTTGCTGAACCAGCCAGATATCGCTTTTCTGGACGAAGCCAGTTCGGCACTGGATGAAGGACTGGAGGATGCCATGTACCGCCTGCTGCGAGAGCAATTGCCGGATACCACGCTGGTGAGCGTCGGCCATCGCAGCAGCCTGCTGCAATACCATCAGCAGCAATTGCAGATTCTGGGCGGCGGGCGCTGGGAAGTCCTGTCTGCCTGAATCGGCAACTCAATCACCCGACCGCACGGCCCAAGCCGTTGCGGTCTTTTTTATGCCTGATCGTACCCTTGGTATCAGAAGCATTTTTTTATGCTGTTTGAAGCAAAACTGCAAAATCATCAAAAAATTCAAAACTTTCCTGCAAACGTCATGCCTAGCTGCTATAGGTAAATTTACGTAGCACACCTATATGCCATTGACGAATAACGATAAGACGAAACACTTGCAAGGAAGACTATCATGACCATCATCCGACGCCTCATCCTCACCCTCGCCATTGCCCTGCTTGCCCTGCTGCTGGTGGGCGGTTTTGGTGCATACCAGCAAAAGCAGGCCAGCAATCGCTTTGAAGACACCGTGTCCAATCTGGCCCCCAGCGTGCGGGACCTGAACGGCATGGTGTATGCCTTCATGGACATCCGCAGCGCGATCATCAAGCATTCGGTATCGCACACAGCAGGTGAAAAAGCCGCTGCAGAAGCCATGTCCGGCGAAGCCGACAAAAAACTGGAAGACCTGCTGAATGACTACGAGAAAAACCTGATCTCGGACGATCACGACCGCCAGCTTCTGCAAGATGACAATGCAAAACTAGCCGCGTATCGTGCTGAGCGCAGCAAATTTTTCGACTTATCTCGCAGTGGCAAGGAAGATCTGGCCGATGCCATGCTGCGCGACGGCCCCTTGAATACCACCGGTGCAGACCTGCGCAAAGCCTTGAATGCTCACACCGAGTACAACCTCAAGCTGGCTTTTGACACGCTGGAAACCAACAAAGCTGCCTATAACAGCGCCTTGCTGCAAACCGGTAGTGTGATTGGGGTAGTGACTTTGCTGGTACTGTTCATGGGCATCACCCTGTTCCGCACCATCAGCCGTGGCCTGTCCTCCATGCAGAACACCATGCAGCAGGTCAGCCAGTCGCTGGACTTCACCCAGCGCGCCCCGGTCATCAGCCAGGATGAAATCGGCAATACCGCCACTGCCTTCAATAATCTGCTGAGTGGTTTGCAGACCAATCTGAAATCCATTCTGGAAGGGGCGCGCTCGGTAGCCGCAGCCTCGGAAGACCTGTCACAGACTGCCACCCAGGTGGCTGCTGCAGCCGATGCGCAATCGTCCTCTTCTGCCAATATGGCCGCCACCATCGAACAGATGACCGTGAGCGTAAACCACGTGGCCACCCGTGCCGAAGAATCGCGCGACCTCGCGCACAATGCCGGCAGCCTGGCGCATCAGGGTTCCACCACCATCAGCCAGACCATTCACGACATCCGCGACATTTCCAGCGCAGTGGACAGCGCAGCGGGCAGCATTCGCGAACTGGACACCTACAGCGCCCAGGTGGACACCGTGGTGGGGGTAATCAAGGATATTGCCGACCAGACCAATCTGCTGGCGCTGAATGCCGCTATCGAAGCAGCACGGGCTGGCGAAATGGGTCGCGGCTTTGCCGTGGTGGCCGACGAAGTGCGCAAGCTGGCCGAACGCACCAGCAGCTCCACCCAGGAAATTTCCTCCACCATCAATGCCATGCGTGACCGCTCGCGTCAGGCCACCGAACAGATGCATGCCGCCGAGGAACTGGTACGCAACGGCGTGAGCCGTGCCGACCATGCCGACCATGCCATCAAGCAGATTGGCGAGGCCACCGGCAATACCGTGCACATGGTCACCGAGATATCCGATGCCATCAAGGAACAGGGCAAGGCCACCAACAATATTGCGGTACAGGTAGAACAGATTGCCCAGATGACGGAAGAAGCTTCGTCGGCAGCACAGGAAGCGGCCAGCAGTGCGCGCCATCTGGACGAACTGGCACGCCACCAGATCAGCACCTTGCAGCAGTACCGCCTGTAAAACACCTTCCTTGCAGTCGTGGCCGCCAGTGTTACGCTGGCGGCATTTTTTTTGCAATTGCCCAACTGAGCAAAAAAGAAACCCGCCCGGATGCCGGACGGGTGATTCACCGCAAGGGTGAAAGTCTGCCCGGGCCAGTCGCAGCTTGGGCAGTACTTTTGTTATAGCCGCAAATCACAGTGGCGTGCTCTTTGAACTTGACCAGACGCCGATCGGGCCATTAGCATAAACAAATGTTTTACAAACAAACATAAGTTTAATGACCGAACGCGAACAGGAAATCCTGCAATGGCTGCGGCAGAATCCGCTGATTCCGCAGCAGGAACTTGCCGACCAGCTGGGCATCAGCCGCTCGGCCGTGGCCGGCCACATCATGAAGCTGATGCAAAAGGGTCAGATTCTGGGCAAGGGCTATATTCTGGCCGACAGCCCTTATGTGGTGGCACTGGGCGGTGCCAATATGGATATTCGTGGCAGCACGGTGGCCGCTCTGCGTCAGGGAGACTCCAATCCCGGCAGGATAAGCTGCTCGGCCGGTGGTGTGGCACGCAATATCGCGGAAAACCTGGCCCGGCTGGGGGCGGATTGCCGGCTGATCAGCGCCGTGGGGGATGACCTCTACGGCCAGGCGCTGCTGGAAGCCACCCAGCGGGCAGGGGTTGATGTCCGCCACGTCCTGTTGCTGCCGGATGCTGCTACCTCCACCTATCTGTCCATTCACGGGCCGGATGGCGACATGGCCATTGCCATCAATGACATGGGTATCCTGAACCGGCTGGATGCCACCCGCCTGGCACCACAGCGCGAACTGCTGCGCCATGCCGGGCTGATTGTGGCCGATGCCAATCTGTCGGCCGATGCCCTGGCCTGGCTGTTTGCCGAAGCTGGCGACACCCCGGTGTTCATGGACACGGTATCTGCCTTCAAGGCCGACCGCCTGCGCCCCTGGCTGGGCCGCATCCACACCCTTAAACCCAACCGGCTGGAGGCCGCCAGCCTGTCTGGCCTGCCACTCGATACCCCCGAGCAGGCCCCGGCCGTGGCCAGCTGGTTTCACCAGCAGGGCATCCGGCAGCTGATTGTCAGCCTGGCCGCCGACGGGGTGTTTTACAGCGATGCCGACGGTACGCATGGCTGGTGCCCGGCCCCGGCCTGCGACATTGTCAACGCCACCGGCGCCGGTGATGCGCTGATGGCCGGCCTTGCCTGGGGCGCGCTGCAAGGTATGCCCTTACCCCACGCTGTGGAACTGGCACAAGCCTGTGCCGCTCTCACCCTGAGCTGCGCCGCTACCAACAACCCCACCTTGTCACTGACAGCCGTACAACAGCTGTGCCCCAATTTGCCTTATCCGGAGCAATCATGAGCCAACACCCTTACCTGGACATCCACCCCGAAGTCGCCGCTGCGCTGGCCGCCGGTCAGCCAGTAGTCGCACTGGAATCCACCATCATCTCCCACGGCATGCCCTATCCGCAAAACGTGGCCACCGCCTTGCAAGTGGAGGCCGAAGTGCGTGCCCATGGCGCTGTGCCCGCCACCATTGCCATCATTGATGGCCGCCTGAAAGCGGGCCTTGGCGCGGATGAAATCGAACTGTTGGGCAAACGTGGCCGGGAAGTGGTCAAAGTCAGCCGCCGCGACCTGCCTTTCATCGTGGCGGGCCGCCAGACCGGTGCCACCACCGTGGCTTCCACCATGATCATCGCCGCCATGGCGGGTATACGCGTGTTTGCCACCGGCGGTATTGGCGGCGTGCACCGTGGTGCCCAGCACAGCTTTGATATTTCGGCCGACTTGCAAGAGCTGGCCCAGACCCCGGTCACCGTGGTATGTGCCGGTGCCAAGTCCATCCTGGACCTGGGACTAACGCTGGAATACCTGGAAACCCACGGCGTGCCGGTAATCGGCTACCAGACCGCCACCCTGCCCGCCTTCTTCACCCGTGAAAGTGCTTTCAAGGTGGATTACCGCCTGGACAGTTCGGCCGACATTGCCGCCGTGATGCACGCCAAATGGGCAATGGAGCTGAAGGGTGGCATGGTGGTGGCCAACCCCATTCCGCAGCAATTTGCCATGCCGTCCGACAAGATTGACGCCGCCATCGAACAAGCCCTGCAGGAGGCCAGTGATCAAGGCATCGGCGGCAAGGAGTCCACCCCCTTCCTGCTGGCACGGGTGTGCGAGCTGACCGGCGGCAACAGCCTGGCTTCCAACATCCAGCTGGTGCTGAACAATGCCCGCCTGGCTGCAGCCATTGCACAGGACTACTGCCACCTGACCGCCTGAGCACACCCGCCAACGCCCTGCTGCCGACATGGTTGACGCCTGCCGGCAGCAGCGGTGTAATCCTCGCCCCACCCTCTGGAATGCCGCCATGTCACCGCTTGAACTCACCGCGCAACTGCAACACTGGCAACAGCAGCTGATCGGCCTATTGCAACAACAGGAGCCGGACGCCGACGGTGCCCATGATCTCTCGCACTTTCACCGGGTATGGGCAGCCGCGCGGCACATCCTGCCGCATCACCCGCAGGCGGATGCCCTGGTGGTGCTGGCGGCCTGTTATTTGCACGATCTGGTCAATCTGCCGAAAAATCACCCGGACCGGACGCAAGCCTCCCGGCTGGCAGCCGCCAAGGCCAGTCAGTTGCTGGCGGATGCTGGCTTCCCGGCTGACAAGCTGGCTGCCGTGGCGCACGCCATCGAGGCGCACAGTTTTTCCGCCAATATCCCGCCGCAGACCGACGAAGCGCGCATCGTGCAGGACGCCGACCGCATGGACGCGCTGGGTGCCATTGGCCTCGCACGCATGTTCTACACCTCGGGCCGCATGGGGCGGCAACTGGCGCATCCGGACAACCCGCTGGGCGCAGGCCGGGCCCTGGATGACCGTGAATACGCGCTCGATCACATCGAAGTAAAACTGGAAAAACTACCCGACATGATGCAAACCGCAGCAGGCCGTGCCATGGCGGTGGAGCGGCTGGCGCGCTTGCATGCCTTCCGCCAGCAGTTTGTCGAGGAATGGCTGGCACGCTGAGGCCGTACTTCACCGGATGGGCAAGCCTTGTGGCTGCGGCGTATGATGGGACAAAAGCTGTCAATAACAGAGGAGATGTCCCATGCACTATCACAACGCACGTCTGCTGGAACAGGTCCACGTGGTGGTGGCAGATCTGGCTGCCAGCAAACGCTTTTACCAGGCCATCCTGCATGAGCTGGGCCGCACGCTGAGTGCAGAGGGGGCCGACTACTTCCGCGCCGACGAACTGCTGGTGACAGGCGGCCAGCCGGAACAGCGCAGCCATGTTCATCTGGTATTCCGCGCGGCAAGCCCGCAACTGCTGACCGGCTTTGTGGCCGCGGGCCTGGCTGCCGGTGGCCGCCCCGCCCCCAGCCTGGCTCTCGGGGATGACAGCAAGCGCTGCACCCTGCTGGACCCGGATGGCAATCCGGTGCATGCCGTGGTTGATGCCACACCGGCAAGCGGGGACAAACCCGGCCTGCTGGAACACAAGGCACCCTTCACCGTGTGCGAATAAACCGGTCATGCCAGCATCTGGGCTGGCCATAAAAAAACGGAGGGCATCGCCCTCCGTACAAGTCTTGTAGCCAGGAGTGTTACAAGAAAACCTGCCAGCCCCATCACGATCCGGACAGGGCCACATGCATGTGGTTACGGTTTATTTCCAGCTTTGCGGGAATTTGTAACCGGCATATTTCTGTTTGGCCCAGTCACTGAAGGCCTTGCTGTTGTAAGCGGCAATCACGTCACGCGCCCACGGCTTGCCCGCATCGGCAGCGCGCACCACGCCCCAGTTGACATAGGCGTAGCTTTTTTCCTGGAACACGGCCTCGGTCAGCTTGATGCCGGAACTGGTGGCGTAGTTGCCGTTGATGACGGCAAAGTCCACATCGTTACGCGAGCGCGGCAGCTGGGCGGCTTCCAGCTGGACAATCTTCAGCTTCTTCACGTTCTGGGCGATATCACGCTCGGAAGCGGTCAGCGGGTTGATACCCGGCTTGAGCTTGACCCAGCCCAGATCGCTCAACATCACCAGTGCACGGGCAAAGTTGGACGGATCGTTCGGCGCGGAAATGGTGCTGCCTTCCTTCACGTCCTTGAGCGACTTCAGCTTGCCCGGATAAATGCCCAGCGGTGCAGTCGGCACCTGGAATACTTCCTTCAGGCTCAGCTTGTGTTCCTTGACGAAGTTGTCCAGGTAAGGCTTGTGCTGGAATACGTTCACATCCAGCGCACCTTCCTGCAGGGCCATATTGGGACGTACATAGTCAGTGAATTCCACCAGTTTGACCGCATAGCCCTGCTTTTCCAGGATGGGCTTGATCGACTGCTTCACCATGTCGCCAAAGTCACCCACGGTGGTGCCAATCACGATTTCCTTCTTGGCCGGATCAGCCGCCAGTGCCGGGCCGGCAATGGCCAGACCCAGACAAGATACGGCCAGTGCCTTGATGACGAATCTACGCATGTGAACTCCTTGCAATGATTGATAAGGGAAAGCAGCTGGCCTGGCTGCCAGGCAGCACACCAGCCGGGTTGCCGGGCTGACGGTGTCGCCCGGTCTGTAGGATTGATTCAGCGCTTGTCCAGCCTGGCGGCCAGCCGGTTGCCCAGCAGCTGGATGATCTGCACGATCACCACCAGCAGCAGTACCATGGCCACCATCACGTCGGTCTGGAAACGGTAATAGCCATAGCGGATGGCCAGATCGCCAATGCCGCCGCCACCCACCACCCCCGCCACGGCGGAATAGCTCAGAAAGCTGATGGTGAGAATGGTCAGGCTGGAAATCAGCCCGGACCTGGCCTCGTTCAGCAATACCTTGATGATGATCTGCAAGGGGCTGGCCCCCATGGCTTCGGCCGCCTCCACCACGCCGCGTGGAATCTCGCGCAGGGTTTGTTCCACCAGCCGGGCAAAATACGGAATGGCGGCAAAGGACAGCGGCACGGCCGCCGCCACCGGGCCGATGGTGCTGCCCACCAGCAGGCGGGTAAGCGGCACCAGCGACACCATCAGGATGATGAAGGGGAAGGAGCGCACCAGATTCACCGTCCAGCCCAGCACACCATTGACCAGACGGTTGGCAAACAGCTGGCCCGGCTGCGACAGGTACAGCCAGATACCCAAGGGTCCTCCCAGCAGAATGGCGGCAGCCAGTCCCACGCCCAGCATAAGGCCGGTTTCCTGACAGGCCTGCCAGATTTCCGGCGCCATGCCGGCCAGGTCGGCCAATGCCGCAGCAAAAGTCATTTCTTCCATCACGCAGCCTCCAGCAAAGAACGGGCGAGGTCTGAACGGGCATCCACCTTGCCCTCGCTCACCTCCACCACTTCCACCACCTGGCCGGCGTCCAGCACGGCCGCACGGTGGCAGATGGAACGCACCACATGCATTTCGTGGGTGACAATCACCACCGTCACGCCAAAGCGCTGATTGATGTCGCGCAGGCAGTACAGAATGGACTGGGTGGTTTTCGGGTCGAGTGCCGAGGTGGGTTCGTCTGCCAGAATCACCTTGGGGCGTGGAGCCAGTGCGCGGGCAATGCCCACCCGCTGCTTTTGTCCGCCGGATAGCTGGGCCGGATAGTGCTGCGCACGGTCGGTCAGCCCGACCACCTCCAGACATTCGGCCACGCGCTGGGCGATATCGGCCTTGGACCAGCCGGCAATCTCCAGCGGGAAGGCGATGTTGTCGGCCACGGTGCGGTTGGCCATCAGGTTGAATTGCTGGAACACCATGCCCAGATGCTGGCGGGCGCGCCGCAAGGCAGGCGCATCCATGGCGGTGAGGTCTTGCCCGTCCACGATGACGGCGCCGCTATCCGGTCGCTCCAGCAGGTTGATCAGCCGCAGCAAGGTGGATTTGCCGGCACCGGAAAAACCGATCAGGCCGAACACTTCGCCAGCGGTGATGGAGAGCGAGGTATCCTGCACAGCGTCGAACCAGCCGCCACCGGGGCGGCGAAAACGCTTGCGGATGTTTTGCAGGTGAATCATTCAAATACTCCGGAATGCATAAAGCCCGCCGGTGACGCTGGCGGGCTTTATGCATGGAATCTTTGAATACTGAAAAGATTATATAAGCAGAAACTGAATTGATACGGGGTCTGCTTACCCACGCTTTAGCTGTTTTACGCCCGCAAGCTGTGTCAAATCGGCGATTAATTTTTGGTATTGAACATCAATTTTCGCTTTACGTCAAGCCTGATGCAGTATTCCTGCCCTAAAAGCGCAAGCTTTGCAGTAAAACGGAAATTTTGCTGCTGATAAAGCAGGATTACGGCATGGTTTTATCAATCGCCAAATACTGATGTTTCATATCGAACATCAGTATTTTCAGGCTGGAAGCAGCGATGCCGTCAGTGGCAAGTGGTCGGACAAACGCGACCAAGGGGGGCCACGCAGCACATCGGCACTCAGCACCCGCAGGCCGCGCACATAAATGCGGTCCAGCGGCAGCACCGGCAGCCGTGCCGGAAAGCTTTGCGCGTAATGGCCGCGATGGGTGAGAAACACTTCCTGCAAGCCAGCCTGCTGCAGGCGTTCGCTCGCCTCACCCTGCCAGTCGTTGAAGTCACCGGCCAGGATGATGGGCGTATCCGGCGCAATGGCTGCCTCGATGTAATGCAGCAGATTGGCGTATTGCTTGCGCCGGTCGCGGGCCAGCAAATTGAGGTGTGCACACAGCGCGGCTACCGGGCGGTTCCAGCCCCGCGGCAACAGCATGCAATGCAGCAAGCCACGGCTTTCAAAGCGGTTGACCGACAGGTCGCGGTTACACCATTCGATGATGGGATGACGGGTCAGCACCGCATTGCCATGATGGCCGTGCTCATAGGCGGCATTCAGGCCATACACCACCTTGTGATCCAGCCGCCGGGCCAGATAGTGATGCTGGGCTTGTACCGGCCATCCCTCGTGACGCAGGGAACGCAGCAGGTTCTTGCCTTGTACTTCCTGCAAGAACAGCAAATCCGGTGACTGCATTTCCAGCGCATGGGCAATTTCGTCAACTCGCACATGGCGGTTGAGCGGCGACATGCCCTTGTGGATGTTGTACGTGGTGATCTTGAGTGGCTTCATGTTCTATCCATAGCGCAAGCAGCCTTGCTTGCGCCAGTCCCTGGCGCAAATAAAAACGCATTTCCCATCCTGACAGTCCACCCGCCCAGCCGTGGTGCAGGGTTGCACCACATCAGCACGACAGGCACCAAAAATGCGCAGTGCATAATGAACATTGTATGCAATTACTTACAAATGGCAGCAATTATCCTGATTTTCAACTAAATAATCATCAAATCAGGCACGCATGCTGCTTTATGCGGCAGGGAGATCCAAACAGTCCACCTTTTCAAATCCGCCGGAGCAAATTCATGAAACTGAGCAGCCATCGCATGGCCCTGAGTGCGCAAGAACAACACTGGCTTCCCTGGTTGGGGAGCAATGGCAAACTGGCAATGCGGCTGGCCTGCTTTTACAACCGTGACCGCTACCCGGCACTGGAGAGCATTTTTGACAATTTTGCCCGCTTGCGCGTGCAGATATTGCAGCAGTGGACCGAACAACACTGGCAACAACTGGACGGCCTGGCCTTGCGTCTGGGGGCCTGTCAGCAAGAGCAGTTGCCCACCACGCTGGCAGCCGCGTTGGGCAGCCTGAGCGAGTTTACCGAGCTGTTCATCCTGAATGCAGACAATCAGCTTATCGCCAGCAGCAGCAAACAGCCCGCCAGCCATGGGCCGGATGCACGCGCCCTCAGTCAGGGCATGCGCCAGCGTTTTCTGCTGGGGCCTTACCGTGATAACCGTACCTTGCAACTGGGCCCGCGTAGTTCGACCTTTCACGATGCCGTGACCTTGCTGTTCATGCTGCCGCTGCGCTTGCACGACCACAGCACCGCCTGCCTGTGCGCCCGTTTGCCGAATGATGTGGTGGGGGACCTGATCCAGCGTGAAGCCGGGCATATTTTTCATGAATCGGGCGACAACTACCTGTTCATGGTGCAGTCGCATTTCAACCCGGCCATTGTCCCTGGCACCGCGCTGTCGCGTTCACGCTTTGAGGACCGCACCTTCAGCGGCGGGGACAATCTGAAAGACGGCGTCAAGACAGCCTATGGCACGGTACGCGTGCAGCAGCACACCGAGCTGGAACTGGTGTTCAACAACCCGGCCACCGGCCAGCTCCACCCTGGGGTGCGGGAAACCATACGCCACGGGGAAAACCTGTTTGTCACCTATCCGGGTTATGCCGACTACCGGCATATTCCGGTCATCGGCAAGGGCATACGGTTTCAACTTCCCGGCTCGCCCGATGTCTGGGGTATCATGTGCGAGGCAGACCTGGCCGAGGTCTACCGGTATCGCTCGGTCAGCCAGCAATTGATGAAGGGCTTTGTCGCGGTGCAGGCCGCCATGCTGGGCCTGGGATGGGCGGTTCAGGCCATGCTGTCGCCCGGCCCGGCCATGCAAGGCCTGACAGGTATCGGCTTACTGCTGGCCGGCGCCGTGCTTTACCAGCAATGCTTCACCCGGCCGCTGGCACAGCGGCTACGCGGCATCAGCGGCATGGTGCGCAATATTGCCGAAGGCGATGGCAACCTGACCCTGCGGGTGGATCGCCAGCAACTGCGTGCGGACGAAACCGGGGTGATGGCACAGTGGGTAAACAGCCTGATCGACCAGTTCGATCACACGCTGGGCCAGCTGGTGCAGTTGAGCGCCAGCTTGCAGCAGCGCAACCACGACATGGCGGAACACAATGCGGCCACCGTCAGCGCGGCCAGCCAGGTACTCAGCACCGCCGAACGCACCCGTAGCGGGCTGAACCAGCAACAGCAGACGCTGGATCTGGCCAGCAGCAATGCCGGCAAAATGGAAATGGCCATGCAGCAACAACATGCGCTGGCCCGCCAGCAAATGGCCTCGGTCAGCCAAAGCACGCTGGGCATACGCGAAACGGTTGGCCGTTCCGCTCATACCATTGCCCAGCTCAGTGACAGCACGCGGGAAATCGAACAGGTGGTCGAGCTGATTCAGGATATTGCCAAACAAACCAATCTGCTGGCGCTCAATGCCGCCATTGAGGCAGCCCGTGCCGGTGAAAGTGGCCGTGGCTTTGCCGTGGTGGCCGACGAGGTACGCAAGCTGGCAGAACGCACCAATCAGTCCACCTTGCAGATCAACGACATGATTCTGCGCGTGCAGCAACAGGCGGACGAAGCGGTGAACTCCATGCAAAGCGGCATGAGCCATCTGGAGCAAGGCTTGCAGCTGGCCGAGGCCTCGGCCGGGGAGAATGTACAGATTCAGGAAATTGTTCGCCAGCTACTGGATACCATCAAGCAATTGACACAAGCCGGTACCGAACACGCCAGCGCCACGGCGGAAATCGGCTCGGTGGCCAGCTCCATGCACCTGGCGCAGCAGAATCTGTCGGATTGCGTGGATTACACCCGGCACACCATCAGCATGCTGGGCAAGCTGGCCGGTCGCTTCCGTGTCAGCCAGTCAGCCTGAACCTGACGTAGCTTGCCGCTGCCGGTTATATTTCAGACCAACTTTATTTCAGGTAAGAGCGGACCAGGCGCATCACCTGGTCTGCCTCTTGCTGCCGCGCCGGGTCGGCCTCGGCGTCAGCCGCGGTGGGAGCCAGCAAATGCTCGCGCAAATGGCCTTCCAGCACCTCGGCCATCAGGCCATTGACCGCACCGCGTATCGCAGCAATCTGCTGCAGTACCGCCATGCACTCCTGCCCTTCTTCCAGCGCCCGCTCAATGGCTGCGGCCTGGCCCTGAATACGCCGCACTCTGGCCAGTAGTGGTTTTTTTCCCTTTACGGTGTGTCCCATTGCGATTTTCTTTCTCAAAACATACTGGGGGGTAGTATATTGCGGACATTCCTATTCTGACACGCATCCGCATCATGCCACCACTAAGCGAACTGATACAGCAAGGTTCCACCAACCTCTGGCTGTTCATTCCATCCGCCATCCTGCTGGGCACCCTGCACGGGCTGGAGCCTGGCCACTCCAAAACACTGATGGCGTCCTTCATCATTGCCATCCGCGGCAGCATTGCCCAGGCCGTGCTGCTTGGTGTGTGCGCCGCCTTGTCCCACTCTCTCGTCGTCTGGCTGCTGGCGGCAAGCGCCCTGCACTATGGCAACCAGCTACTGGTAGAACAGGCCGAGCCTTGGTTGCTGCTACTCTCCGGCCTCATTGTGCTGGGCATTGCCAGCTGGATGGCCTGGCGCACCCGGCTGGACAATCTGGCAGCCCAGGCCTGGCAGCACGCCCCGCACGGCGGCAAGATGATCAATACCGGCCATGGCCTGGTGGAACTGCTGCTGGATGGCAAGGACAGCGCGGCCCGCTTCCGCCTGTACTGCTATAGCGCACAGCTACGCCCGCAAAAACCGGCAAGCGACGTGCAGTACCGGCTACAGGTACGGCGCGATGACGGCCAGCAAGAGGACTACCTGCTGATATCACAAGGGGCCTACTTGCAAGCGGAGCACCCCATTGCCTTGCCACACCAGTTTTCCGTGACGCTGCACATGCTGCATGGCAACCATGGCCACCAGTTTGCCCTGCGCTTTGGCCCACCGGCAGCGCGACACTACCAGCAGCGCAGTCATAGCGCGGCGGCTGTCGGCAAGGGCAGCATGCTGGCACGGCCGCAACGCGCTACCGCCCAGGCCGAAACCGCCGAGCCATATCAGGATGCACATGAAAAAGCCCATGCCGAGGAAATTGCCCGGCGCTTTGCCGGCAAAACGGTAAGCAATGGCCAGATTGCCCTGTTCGGGCTGACTGGCGGCCTGATGCCCTGCCCGGCCTCAGTCACCATCCTGCTGATTTGCCTGCAACTCAAGCGGGTGGCGCTGGGGCTGACCATGGTGGCGTCTTTCAGCATCGGCCTGGCCATTTCACTGGTGAGCGTTGGCGTGGTGGCCGCCTGGGGAGCACGGCGGCTGGGTGAGAAGTTTCATCAGCTGGATGGCACCATACGACGTCTGTCTTATCTGTCCAGCCTGATGATGGTGGTGATTGCAATAGTGATGATGCTGCAAGGGGGCCTGCAGCTGGCCGGCTGAATCAGGCCTTGACCCAACCCAGGGCAATCGGCTTGGCCAGCAGGCAACGATAGCTACGATTGAGGCCATCGAGCACGCGGTGGCCAAAGCGCGGCCAGGCGGCATGCATGGCCAGCGCATAGGGCAGCGACAGCAGCAGGCCGCCCATGATATCCAGTGGCCAGTGCACACCCAGATACACACGCGACAGCCCCACCAGCACGGTCAGCAGCAACAGCAGCTGTCCCAGCCGCGCCTTGCCAGCCAGCCAGAAGGCAAAGGCGGTGGTGGCAAAGATGGTGGTGTGATCACTGGGGAAGGACGGGTCGGCTGCATGGTCGATAAAGCGATACCCCAGGCCAATGGCAAAGGGGCGTGGGTGATCCCACAACATGCCGATCAACTGATTGCACAGCAAGGCCAGCCCGACGCTGAACAACACCTTCACCGCACGCTCGCGCTGGGCACGCTCACCCCACAGCCACATCAGCAGCAGCAATACCGGAATCAGCAAAATCAGGTATTTGGCAAAGAAGATGGCCAGCTTGATCATCAGCACGGACGAGGCTGGCGTGGCATTGATGAGCAGGAAACAAGCCTGATTGAAGCTTTCCAGTGCAGACATGACAGTAAGATGACAAAAAAATGAAAAACGGATTGTAACGGGCCTGTCCCATACTGTCCTTGCCTGTTTTGTGACTAAGTTTGTCTTGCCTGTGCAAAATGGGAACACTTTGCTTACACAAATACCGATTACGGAAAGTCCATGTCCTTGCACAACACACCGCCACAGCCCCGGCCCGTCTCGCTACGTCAGGCAAGTGCATTCTGGCTGAAGCTGGGCTTTGTCAGTTTTGGCGGCCCGGCCGGGCAGATTGCCATCCTGCATCAGGAACTGGTGGAACGCCGCCGCTGGATTTCCGAGCGCCGCTTTTTGCACGCGCTCAATTACTGCATGCTGCTGCCCGGCCCGGAAGCACAGCAACTGGCGACGTATATCGGCTGGCTGCTGCACCGGACCCCTGGCGGCATCGTGGCGGGTGGGCTGTTTGTGCTGCCTTCGCTGCTGATCCTGATTGTACTGTCGTGGGCCTATCTGGCTTTTGGTCAGCTGGGTGTGGTCGCAGGCATGTTTTACGGCATCAAGCCGGCCATTGTCGCCATCGTGCTGCATGCGGCACTGCGCATTGGCCAGCGTGCCTTGAAGAACCGCCTGCTGTGGGGACTGGCGCTGGCTTCCTTTATCGCACTGGCCGGTTTCGGACTGCCCTTTCCGCTGATCATCCTGACTGCGGCCTCGATAGGTGCGCTGGCGGGCAAGCGCTACCCGGCGCTGTTTGCCGCCGCTGGCAGCGGACATGGCGCAGCGCATCAGTCAGCCGGACCGGCACTGATAGACGATGACACTCCGCCGCCTCCGCATGCCCGTTTCAGCCGTGGCGGGCTGCTGCGCGTAGCGCTGGCCGGCAGCCTGTTGTGGTGCGGCCCGATGCTGGTTCTGCTGAGCCTGTTTGGCTGGGACCACCCCTTCAGCCAGATGGGCTGGTTTTTTACCAAGGCTGCCTTGCTGACTTTTGGCGGGGCCTATGCGGTGCTGCCCTATGTATATCAGGGTGCAGTGGTGCAGCATGGCTGGCTGAATGCCGGACAGATGATGGACGGACTGGCACTGGGAGAAAGCACACCCGGACCGCTCATCATGGTGGTGGCCTTTGTCGGCTTTGTCGGTGGCTTCCAGCATGCAGGAGGCATGGCTCCGGGGCTGGCTGGCACACTGGCCGCCTGCCTGGTGACCTGGTTTACCTTCTTGCCATCTTTCCTGTTCATTCTGGCTGGTGGGCCGCTGATTGAAAGCAGCCATGGCAAGCTGTCACTCACTGCGCCACTGACTGCCATCACGGCGGCGGTGGTGGGGGTGATTGCCAATCTGGCGCTGTTCTTTGGCTGGCATGCGCTCTGGCCGCAGGGCTGGCAAGCCGGGCCGGACTGGCAGGCCATCCTGCTGGCCGTAGCTGCGGCACTGGCACTGCAGCGCTACAAGGTGGGAGTGATCAAGGTGATTGCCGCAGCAGCCGTGGCCGGCTGCCTGCTGCACGGCTAGTTGGCAAGCAAGCCCAAGCGGGCGGGCAACTGCCGAATGGCAGCGGCATTGGAAGGGGAAAAAACCAGCTCGGCGGCCTGTTGCCAGGGCAGCCATTGCTGGGACACATGCTCGCCTTCCGCCAGCCGCACCGCTTGTGGTGCGTCCAGCTGCAAGCCAAACACGTACTCGTCGTTGTGCGTCACGCCTTCCGGGTAGCGGTGCCGCCAGTGCGGGTAGATTTCGTAGCGGTTGTGCAGCTGCCAGTCGCTCAGCACATGCTGGTCGGCATCCAGCCCGGTTTCTTCCAGCACTTCGCGCCGTGCTGTCTCCAGCAGGGTCTCGCTGCCTTCACGACTGCCGGTAACCGACTGCCAGTAGCCCGCCCGGTCGGCGCGTTCAATCAGCAAGACTTCACCGTCTTTGGTGTGAATCACCACCAGCACGGAAACCGGCTGCTTAGTGCCCATCGCCACGCCCTCCAGTTGTATCGGCCTTGCTGGCGGCCAGCAAGCCGGCCAGTTCCACCGCCGACTTGACGCCCATTTTCTCGAACACACGGGCACGGTGTACTTCCACCGTTTTCATGCTGATGGAGAGTTCCTCGGCAATCTGCTTGTTCAGCTTGCCCAGCAAGATAAGCTGCATCACTTCTTTCTCGCGCTCGGTCAATTGCGCCAGCATGCTGCCAACCCGCTGGCGACGGCCATGGCTGGCACGGTTGCTTTCATCCTGCAGCAGCATCTTTTCCACCCGAGACAACAATACCTCGTCGTCGAATGGCTTTTCCATGAAATCCAGCGCTCCCAGCTTGATGGCGGCCACCGCATGCGGCACATCACCATGGGCGGTCAGCATGATGGCCGGCGGGCAGTAGTCCAGGCCGGCCAGACGCTCCAGCAGCATGATGCCGGACATGCCGGACATGCGCAGGTCGACAATCAGGCCGTTAAAGCCGGTATCCGGGCCGGTGGCCAGGAACTCTTCGGCACTGTCAAAACCGCTGACCTGGTAGCCCTGACCGTCCAGCAACCAGATCAGCGCCTGCCGTACCGCGGCATCGTCATCCACAATAGCCAGTCGTTTGCCTGTCATCCCTGCTCTCCCCGGCCGGGCAAGGCCACGGCCACATCACTGACAATACGCACATCCCGCTGCGGATAGGGAATTTCGATGCCCAGTTCCTTGAAACGCCGCCAGATGGCCAGATAGATTTCCGAACGCAAGCCCATGAAGCCGTTTTCCGGGTCTTTCACCCAGATGCCCAGCTCCAGATTGATACCACTGTCTGCAAAAGCCGTGACAAAGGCAGCCGGCGCCGGGTCGGTCTTTACCCGCGGGTGCACTGCCGACTCACGCAACACGGCCAGCGCCTGGTCCAGATCGGTACCGTAATCCACCTGGATGGGCAGGCTGATCCACATGGCCTTGTCCGAGTAGGACTGGTTGATCACGGTATTGGAAATCAGCGCGTCATTCGGCACCAGCGCTTCGGAGCCATCGGCGCTTTTCAGTACCACATAGCGCGAGGTGATGCGGGTGACATAGCCTACCCGGTTATCCACCATCAGACGGTCACCAATACGGATGGAGCGGTCCAGCAGAATGATGAAGCCGGATACATAATTGCTGGCAATCTTCTGCAAGCCAAAACCCAGCCCCACACCCACTGCACCGCCGAATACCGACAGTACGGTGAGGTCTATCCCCACTACCGGCAGGGCAATCAGCACCGCCACCACAATCAGCAAAGTGCGGGCCATCTTGGCAAACACGATGCGCAAGGACAGGTCCATGTGCTTGAGCGCCATCACCCGCGCCTCTATCACCCGGCTGACCCACAAGGCCACCACCACGATGACCGACACCCACAGCATGGCATTGAGGATGGTGAGCAGGTCCAGCCGCGACTTGCCGACGGAGAAGGAAACCGACTGCAGCCAGTCCAGCATCACGTCGTCAAAACCGATGGCCCAGCTGACAAAACCCAGCCACAAGACGGTGGCGATAAAGTGTTCGGAATTACGCTCGAACTTGCCTTGCGGCAAAGCCTGACGCATCACCGCGGTAAACAGCCGGATCACCCCCAGCCAGAACAGCATGGCGGTAAACAAGGGCAGCAGGTGCGGACGGGTGTGCATCACCACCATCCAGCCCATGATGCACAACAGCATGGATAGCAGGGCGACCAGCGGCAGGACCAGCCGGAAGGCGGTATAGGGCAGGAACCGCTCGTAACGCTCCGGGTGATGCATGAACCAGCGGCGGAAGGTATTGCGTGCGGCAAACACTCCCAGCAGCAGGCATAGAATGCCCAGCAACAGCTGGGTCAGCCCGGGGCCGGTCTGCAGCGCCTGCAATACCACGTCAAAATCCATTTCTTCACGCACAAACAGCATTGTTTTCTCCGTATCGCGCCCCGAGGGTTCAGGCGCTCAGCACTGCGTCCTGCAAACGGCCTTCCACCAGCCGCAATGTACGCTGCGCCCGGCCAGCCAGCTCCAGGTCGTGCGTGACAATCACCAGACTGGTGCCCAGCCCGGCATTCAGTTCCAGCATCAGGTCGAACACCTGGCGCGCGGTCTGGTAATCCAGATTACCGGTAGGTTCATCAGCCAGCAGGCAGGCAGGTTCGGTCACCAGCGCACGGGCAATGGCCGCCCGCTGGCGCTCGCCACCGGACAACTCGCCCGGCTTGTGTTGCAAACGTTGGGCCAGGCCGACCCGTGTCAGCATGCTGGCGGCACGCTCTTCCGCTTCCTTGCGCGGCAGGCGGCGAATCAGCAAGGGCATCATCACGTTTTCCAGTGCCGAGAATTCCGGCAGCAGATGATGGAACTGGTAAACAAAGCCCAGCGACTGGTTACGCAAAACGCCACGCTCGGCCTCGGACAGCCCGGCCAGATCGCGCCCCAGCACTTCCACCACGCCCTGGCTGGGGGTATCCAGCCCGCCCAGCAAGTGCAGCAACGTGCTCTTGCCGGAGCCGGAGGCGCCGACAATGGCCAGCCGTTCGCCCTTGTCCACGCTCAGCGATACATCGGACAGCACGGTCAGGTTGAGCCGCCCTTCGCTATAGGTTTTGCCCAGATTGCGGCAGTTCAGCACATTACTCATAGCGCAGCGCCTCCGCCGGCTGGGTGCGCGCTGCGCGCCAGCTCGGGTAAATGGTGGCCAGCAAGGCCAGCAACAGGGCAATCACGGTAATGGTGCTGACATCGCCCAGCTGCACGTCAGAAGGCAGGTAGTCGATCATGTACACCTCGCTGGACAGCAGCTTGGTGCCCAGCACGCGTTCGATCAGCGGCACGATCACATCCAGATTCAGCGCCACCAGCACGCCACCGGCCACCCCGGCCAGCGTACCGCTGACACCGGCCACCGAACCCTGGATCATGAAAATCTTCATGATGCTGGACGGTGCAGCCCCCAGCGTGCGCAGAATGGCGATATCCGCCTGCTTGTCGGTCACCACCATCACCAGCGTGGACACCAGATTGAAAGCCGCCACCGCCACGATCAGGGTGAGGATGATGGTCATCATGCGTTTTTCGATTTGCACAGCACGGAAGTAATTGGCATTGGTATCGGTCCAGTCGGTCACCTGGTCCTGCTGGCCCAGCGCCTGTTGCAGATTGGCCTTCACCAGCGGAGCCAGCATCGGGTCATCCAGCTTCAGGCGTACGCCGCTGACGGTATTGCCCAGCCGCGACAACACCTGCGCGTCCTGCAGATGGATCATGGCCAGCGAGGCGTCGTACTCGAACATGTCTACCTTGAAAATGCCGATCACGGTGAACTGCTTGTAGCGCGGAATCATCCCCGCCGGCGTAACCGTGCCTTCCGGGGTAAACAGCGTCACCTTGTCGCCCATACCCACATTCAGCTGCCGTGCCAGTTCCACCCCCAGCACGATGCCAAAGCTGCCCGGCTGCAGCGCCTCCAGCTTGCCGCGCACCATGTGGCGGCCGACATCCACCACCTTGTCCTCAAGCACCGGTTCGATGCCGCGCACCAGGCCGCCGCGTACATTGCCGTAGGCGGAAAACAGCCCCTGGCCATTCACAAAGGGCGCTGCCGCCAGCACATGTGCGTCACGCTCGGCCACCTTGGCCACGCTCTGCCACTGCGGCAAATGGCCGTCATAGGCGGAGATTTCCACATGGGAAGCCACACTGAGGATGCGGCCACGGATTTCCTTCTGGAAACCGTTCATCACCGACAACACGATGATCAGCGCTGCCACACCCAGCGCGATGCCGACAATGGAAATCAGGGAGATGAAAGAAATGAAACCGTTGCGCCGTTTGGCGCGCAAATAACGCAGCCCGATCAGGACTTCGAATGGCCAATGCATGCCAGAATGCCTTTCAGGGCTGGTAGGGGTTGTGCAGGCTCTGCATCAGACGGACCAGGAAGTCTTTCACCTGCGCCTCGTCACAGCCCATCAGAATGGCATCTTCCAGCGCGTCCTGCGCCATCTGCTGCAATTCTTCCAGGTTCTCGTTCATGACCTTGATCTTTTCCACGCAGGCCACAATGCCACCCTGCGGGTCCTTCCATACCGGTATGTCGATATTCATTGCCATGGCTGGCTATTCCTGAAAACGCAATGCCCGCACAGGCGGGCATGGAGGTGATGACAAACCGCCAGCTTGTCAGTTGGCGGGTTTCTTCTTTTTGCCGTGGCCGGTTTTGGCAGCCTTGGCCGGCTTGCCGGCCTTGTCGGACTTGGCTGCACGGGAGGACTTCTCCGCCTTGCCGCCCTTTTTCTTGCTGCTGGCCGCTTCTGCCACCGGCTTGCACTTCTTGCCCTTGCGGCATTTCATCCTGGGCGCGGCAGCAGCGCCACCGCTTCTGGCGGCCACGCTGTCGTTCGCGCTATCCGCCTCGTCTGCCGCAGCCACGGTATTGGCATTGCTGCGATTGATGCGGCGGGCACCGTTCCAGCGACTTTGCCAGTAGCTTTGACTGAGGCTGACCACTTCGATGTTGCGACCGGTGCGCGGCGCATGGATGAACTTGCCATTACCCATATACATGCCGACATGGGAATAGGCAAAACCACGGGTATTGAAGAAGACCAGGTCTCCCGCCACCAGTTCACTTTTATCGACAGGCTTGCCAATGCGGGCCATTTCGGCGGAAGTACGCGGCAAATTGACCTTGAGGGATTTCTGGAATACATAACGGACAAAGCCGCTGCAATCCAGGCCACTGACCGGCGAATTGCCACCAAAACGGTAGGCAACACCCAACAGGCTCATGGCCTGCAGCAGCAAATCTCCTACAGCATCCTCGCCAGGCGAGGCATACTTGGCAATGGGGTCTTCCGAGGCCTCGACCTTGGGCCGTGCGTCCTGCGCAGTTTTTTCAGGTGCGGCCTGGGCAAAAACCATGACGCCAGCAAGCATCACGGCGAGTAATCGGAGTTGCAATTTCATAGGCCGCACTCTATCGGACAGGGACGGGAGTGTAAAGCCAACTTGGACACCAGATAGCCCATGCTCAGAGAAACTCTTGTTGCAATGCGTGACCTTCCACGCTTGAAGGAAATCAGCGGCATTCTCATTCGTCACGGTCTGGGTGAGTTTGCCCAGCGCCTGCGCCTGCCGCGCGCCATGGAAAAGGCCGGCGAATGGCTGAACCTGCACCTGCCGGATGCCGATGCCGGCCTGCCCACCCCGGTGCGGGTGCGGCTGGCCTTCGAGGAACTGGGCCCCACTTTCATCAAGCTGGGGCAGATTCTCTCCACGCGGGTGGATGTATTCCCGGCCGAGTGGATTGCCGAATTCGAGAAACTGCAATCCACCGTGCCGCCGGTGGACCCCGCCTCGGTAAGGCTGCTGGTGCAAAAAGCGCTGGGCAAGCCACCGGAAGAGCTGTTTGCCAGCTTTGACGAGAAGCCCATCGGCTCTGCCTCCATCGCGCAGGTGCATTTTGCCACCCTGCACGATGGCAGCCATGTGGCGGTCAAGCTGCGCCGCCCCGGCATTGTCGACAAGGTGGATGCCGACCTGCGCATCCTGGCGCATCTGGCTACGTTGATCGAACTGGAATTTCCCGACTCGCGCCGTTTTCAGCCGGTGGAAATCGTCAGCCAGTTTTCCCGCTCGCTCAAGCGCGAGATGGACCTGGCGGTGGAAGCGCGCAATATGGAACGCTTCGCCCGTGACTTTGCCGACGATCCGCAGGTGGTGGTGCCCAAGGTGTACTGGGATTACACCAACCCGGCAGTCAATGTGCAGGAGCATATCAACGGACTGTCCGCCAGCCGGCTGGAACAACTGGCCGACAGCGGGCTGGACCCGGTGCTACTGGCCAGCCGTGGTGCCGACGCGGTGCTGAAGATGATTCTGCTCAACGGCTTTTTCCACGCCGACCCGCACCCGGGCAATGTGTTCTTCCTGGCGGAACACCGCATTGCCTTCATCGACTTTGGCATGGTGGGACGCATCAGCCATGGCCGACGCGATGAAATCGTCGACCTGCTGGCGGCACTGGGTGAGCGTAACGAACACGCCATGATGGACGTGCTGATCGAGTGGACCGGCAGCACACCGGTGGACGAGCAGAAGTTTGCCTACGATATCAGCGAATTCATGTTCCAGTACGAACACGTCCCGCTGAAGAACCTCAATATCAGCCAGCTGATCAACGACATCATGGCCCTGATCCGCGACCACGGCATCCTGCTGCCGCCGGACATGGCCATGCTGTTCAAGGCGCTGATCACGCTGGAAGGGCTGGGCCGCCAGCTGGACCCGGACTTCCAGCTGGTGGAGCACATCACGCCCTTCGTGCGCGAACTGATCGTGGCACGCTATCACCCCAAAACCCTGCTCAAGCGCGGCAAGCTCACCCTGCAGGAAACGCTGGGCATGCTCACCGGGCTGCCACGCGACATCCTGCGCCTGTCCAAGGACATCCGCCAGGGCAAATTCCGCATCAATCTGGACTTGCAGCGGCTGGACAGCTTTGGCAAACAGCTGGACCGCAGCACCAACCGCCTGACCATGGCCATTGTCACCGGCTGCCTGATCATCGGTTCCTCCATCGTGATGACGGTGAACGCCGGGCCCAAGCTGTTCGGCCTGCCCTTCTTCGGCTTCATCGGTTTCATGATTGCGCTGTTCAACAGCGTGTGGCTGATCTGGTCGATCTGGCGTTCCGGCAAGGAGCTGTAAATGCGTCTTCTGTTACTTGTTGCGCTATTGCTGGCCAACAGCGCCGCCCAGGCCCTGCAACTGGTAGAACTGAACTGGCGCACCCCCAGCGAACTGCAAGCGGCCTTGCAGCCGCAACTGCGGCCGGATGAACGGCTGAGTGCGATGGACAACAAGCTGATCATCGATGCCAGCCCAGCACGTGAGCAGCAGCTTGCTGCGCTGGCAAGACAACTGGACGTGCGCCCGGCCAGCCTGCGACTGGAAGTCAGCCAGTCCGGCAGCAATGCGCAGACCCAATCCGGGGTGCAAGTGCAAGGCAATATCAGCATTGGCCGCATCATGCCCGGTCAGCCGGGTAGCAATCTGGCCCTGTCCGCCCAGCAAGACAGCCGCAGCCAGTCCGGCCAAAGTCTGCAAAGCCTTACCCTGCTGGACGGGCGCAGCGGCTTTATCCAGCTGGTGCAAAGCCGTCCCCTGCCCTGGGTGATGCTCACAGCGCAGGGTGGGCTGTTGCGTGGCAGCAGCATGCAGGATGCCATTACCGGGTTTTATGCCCGTCCGCGGCTGAACGGACAGCGCGTGAGTATCGAACTGGCCGTCAGCCAGCAGGCCTTCAACGGTGTGCAACGCACGGGCAGCCAACTGTCCACCACGGTGGAAGGCAGGCTGGGTGAATGGCTGGAAGTTGCCCGCACTACACAGGACAGCCAGGGGCGGGAAAGCCTGCTGATCGGCGGCAGTCAGCAGCAGGGACAGCAAAGCCACAGCGTGCGGATTCGCATACAGGCCCTGCCCTGAGCGGCAGCTTCGCTTGCCGGCAGGCACAATAAGCCACACAACAATGACAATGGACTGTCACGGAGCTTGCATTTGTAAATAGTAATGATTATCATTTGCAAAACTTATCCGGACAGGAGCCACTCATGAACGCAATGCTGGTAGGTGCAGATACCCTGGGCAACATCCCTTCCGTGCTGCAGGAACATGGCATCCAGATTAACCGCCACCTGAGCGGACGCAACAGCTCGCACCAGCGCAAGCTGGACCGTCTGCCGGCAGGAACCGACTTGCTGATCCTGTTTACCGATTTCCTCGGCCACAACGTGATGCGTCACTTCCGCTCGCTGGCCGCAGAACAGGATATCCGCTTCATTGCCTGCCGCCGCTCGGTGTGTGCGCTCAAGCAATCGCTGACCGGTGCCGGGCTGTGCGAACAGGCTTGTGCCAGCTGTCCGCAGCATCAGGCACAGCGCAGGCAGGCACACCAGGCCTCATGAGCCAGGCCGCATGAGCAATGAAAAAGCCGACCCGCAGGTCGGCTTTGCTTTGGCCTGTGACAACCCAGGACTGGGTGCGAAACAAGCTATTCGCCGCGTCCGGCCTGGCGGGCCGACTGGCGCAATACTTGCAGCTGATGCGAGAACTGGCGGCAATTGCCGCACATCCACAAATGCACACGCAACCGCACGTGATCCCACTGGCTCAATGGTTGATCCAGCCCTTGCGATATCAAACGGCTGGCCTGTCGGCAATTGATCTTCATGCCCTGGCCTCCCCGGTCCAGCGAATTTCGAAACATTCGCGCAAGCTCATCCGTGCGCGATAGAGCAGAACTGAACAGTTAGTCGCAGTAATGTCCAGATTGTTACAGATTTCGGCAATTTCCAGTCCCATCACCTCGCGCATGACAAAAGCCATGGCGGTGCGGCGCGGCATCACCTCGGAGCAGCGCTCGAACACTTCCCAGAACTGACGGGACATCAGGGATTCTTCCGGCCCGCTCCAGGCCTTGATCCTGTCCTGCCAGTGGCCGTCCTTGCTGAACAGGCCGTCAAAATCGCTATCGTCGGTTTCATCCTCCAGCGATTCGAACAGCACCTCCTTGCCCTTGCGGCGCAAGCGGTCCACCAGCTTGAAGCGCAGGATGGACGTCAGCCAGGTACGCAAGCTGGATTTGCCGTTGAAACTATCGCCGGATTCCAGCGCCGCCAGCACGGTTTCCTGCACCACCTCATTGGCGGCATCCCGATCGCGCAGCTGCGCCAAGGCATAGCGCTGCAAATAGCCCAGTTCTGCTTCCAGATCAGCATGGGAAATCATGCTCAGTCTCCACGGCAGTAATCAACCGCATGTTCCAGCCGGTCGACAGTGATGACTTGCAAACCTTCAATCGGCTGGCGCGGCTTGTTGGCCGTGGGCACCAGTGCGCGGGTAAAGCCCAGCTTGGCCGCCTCTTTCAGGCGCTCCTGCCCGCGCGACACCGGACGCACTTCACCGGCCAGGCCCACTTCACCGAATACCACCAATTTTTCTGGCAGGGGCTTGTTTCGCAGCGACGACACCATGGCCAGAATCACCGCTAGGTCGGCTGCCGGCTCGCTAATCTTGACCCCGCCCACGGCATTCAGGAATACGTCCTGATCGAAACAGGCCACGCCGCCATGGCGGTGCAGCACCGCCAGCAACATGGCCAGCCGGTTTTGTTCCAGCCCCACCGCAAGCCGCTTGGGCTGCATGCCGTGACAGTCATCCACCAGCGCCTGCACTTCCACCAGCAAGGGACGGCTGCCCTCCTGTGTCACCAGTACGCAGGAGCCGGCCACATCGTCCCGGTAAGACGACAAAAAGATGGCAGATGGGTTGGACACACCTTTGAGACCGGTTTCGGTCATCACGAACACACCCAGCTCGTTGACTGCGCCAAAGCGGTTCTTGATGGCGCGAATCATGCGGTGGCTGGAGTGGGCATCGCCCTCGAAATACAGCACGGTGTCCACCATGTGTTCCAGCACGCGCGGGCCAGCCAGCGAGCCTTCCTTGGTGACATGGCCTACCAGCAGGATGGTGGTGCCGGTCTGCTTGGCCATGCGGGTAAGCTGGGCCGCGCATTCGCGCACTTGCGACACAGAACCAGGGGCCGAGGTCACCTGCTCGGTGTATAGCGTCTGGATGGAGTCGATGACTGCGACTTCCGGCTGCTCTTGCTTGAGCGTTTCCAGAATGGCTTCCAGGCGGATTTCCGCCAGCAGGTTCACCTGGCTGGGGTCAACCGCCAGCCGTGAGGCCCGCAGGGCAATCTGTTGCGGCGATTCCTCACCCGACACATACAGCACCTTGCGCCGCTTGCCGATGACCGCCAGCGCCTGCAACAGCAGGGTTGATTTGCCAATGCCGGGGTCGCCGCCGATCAGGATGACGGCACCACGCACGATGCCGCCGCCCAGCACGCGGTCCAGTTCGTCGATGCCGGACGGGTCACGCGGCACTTCTTCGGTCTTGACCTCGGACAGCACTTGCACACGGGCATTGGTGGTGGACCAGGACTGGAAACGCGGGTTGCTGCTGGCGGGCGTGGAGACGGCCTCTACCAGGGTGTTCCAGGCGGAACAATGCGGACACTGGCCCTGCCATTTCGGCACTTGGCCGCCGCACTCGGTGCAGCTGAAAACAGTTTTGGGTTTTGCCATCAGGAAAAGCGCAGGAAGGGGTTCAACCGGGATTGGCGTTGTTGGCGTTCTCTGCCGGAGCCTCGCCACCGGCTGCCGGTTTGTTGCCATTGAGTTGCTGGATGATGTTGAGCAGGCGTTTCTGGTCTGGTTCGCCGCTGCTGCTGGCCTTGGATTTGGACTTTTCACCACCGCCATTCTTGCGAATGGCCGCCAGAACGGCGGCCACTTGCGGATCGGTCTTGGCTTCTTTGTCCGCCTGTTCGCTGGTCAGCGGCGGGGGCGCATTGGCCACCGCGCCCTTGGGCGCCGTGGCCGCACTGGATGACTTGCCTTCCGCCGGTGAACTGGCAGCAGCTTTCGCGGCAGAAGCTTCAGCATGACCGGCGGCACTGTCTGCCGGTGGCTCCATGGTGTCCAGCTTGTTCTTGGCCATGTACTCGTTCATTTCACGCCAGCCAGCGTAAATGGCCGCAGTATCGGCATCCGGATTACGCCGGAAACACTCTTCCAGCGAGCGGCCGGTCTGACGACAGGCGGCACCGAGTGCCTTGTGTGCCTCTTTGGACAGGCCGGATACATTATTGACCCAGTTGCAGCCGGCCAGCACCGCCAGCAAGGGCAGAATCCACAGACTCTTCATGCATTACCCCCATTTGCCATCCGCCGCGGCCACCCGGGCCACGGCGCAGATGCAGCTTATTCGCCTTTTTTGCTGCGCAGGTCCAGCTCGATGATCTCGCCGCTGCGACCCTTGCTTTCCGCCGACAGCCAGTAGAGCAGATAGGGCATCAGCGTGGCCAGGTCCGCCCGTTCGCTCTTGGCTTCACCCGGGTGGGTGCGATTGCGCTGCGGCGAATTCACCGGGCCCGGAATCAGCTGGTTGACGCGCAGGTTCGGGTATACGTCCCATTCATCGGCGGCCACCTTGGTCAGATAGTTCAGCCCGGCCTTGGACGCGCCAAAACCACCCCAGTATGCCGCCGGGTGCAGGGAATGGCTTTCGCCCATGAACAGCACCGACGCATCCGGAGATTCCTTCAGCAAGGGCAGGCAGGCACGGCTCAGGGCAAACGGAGCCACGGTGTTGATGCGGTACTGATTCATCCACTCGTCAATGCCCTGGTTGGACAAGGGCGACAAGGCATAAAAATGCGAAGCGCAATGCACGATGCCGTCCAGTCGGCCCAGCGTCTGCTTGATCTGGAAGGCGGCATTGCCCAGTTGTTCGTCCGTTGCCGTCAGCAAATCCAGCGGAATGGCTGCCGGCTCCTTGCCGCCTGCGGCCACGATTTCATCGTAGACCTTCTCCAGCCCTTTTACGCTGCGCGCCAGCAATACGACATCCGCACCATGTGCAGCAAACGTCAGCGCGGCTTCCCGGCCTACCCCTTGCGTTGCGCCTGTCACCAGAATGACGCGGCCTTCCAGACAATTCTTGGCAAATGTTTGGTTCATTTTGTTTTTTCAGCTGCGAGTCACCTGCCGGTAACTCTTGATGATGGCAAATCCTGCATTAACTGGCGGGCCGCGGTCAGACCGCTGCGCACCGCACCTTCCAGCGTGGCGGGATAGTCCGGGCACAGCCAGTCCCCCGCCAGATAAACCGATTGTACCCTGCTACGGCAGTGTGGTCTTGTCAGACCCACGCTTGACGCAAAGGTGGCGCGCTTCTCCACGATCAGCTGCCGCTCCAGCGGCACCTGCCCGTTGAGCGCCGGTAACAGCACCTCGACATCCGCCTGCACCCGGTCCAGCAAGCTGGCACGATCCAGGTTGCGCACCGCGGGCGGTGGTGCGCTGATGACAGCGGCCAGCAAGCCTCGCTCACCCGACAGCGCCTGGCGGTCGAACAGCCAGTCCAGCGTGCCGCCCTGCAAACCCGTCATGGGAACCGGCATGTTGATGTCGGCATCGTAGCGCAGGTATGCGGTATATATCGGCCAATAATGAAATGCCTTGATCTGACTTTGCAGTTGCGGCTCCTGCAGCAGTACGGCCGCATGATAAGGTGCCACCGCGACGATGGCGGCATCAAACGGCTCACCATCCACCACCACACCCTGCTCTGCCGGATGAATCTGTGCGACCCGTACGCCGGCACGCCATTGCAGGCCTTGTTGGCGCAGCCAGTCCAAGGCCGGGCCTGGAAACAAGGCAGTCAGATCACTGCGCGGCAACAGCAGGTCGCTATCGGCACGGCTACCGCCCAGGCTGTCGCGCAAGGTAGTGGCAAGAATCTGCATGGAAGCCAGCTCCAGCGGGGTATTGAGCGCCGACAACACCATGGGCCGCCAGAACTGTTCCACCAGATGGGCCGACTGCCTTTGTGCGGCCAGCCACTCGGCAACCGTGATGTCTTGCGCCAGGCGCCAGCCTTGCCAGCGCAAGCCCTGCAAGGCACGAGCCAATTGCCATTTGTCCCGCCAGCCAATACCGCTTGCCGTCAGCAGGCCGGCCAGCACATGCAAGGGGGCAGGCCAGCGCGGGCATTGCATGCGCATGCCGCCCTGGCGCTGCCAGACCAGCGGCAGCCGCAACATGGCCTTGGCATCGTCAACGCCCACCCTGCGCATCAATTGCAGGCAATCACGGTAGGCACCAATCAGGATGTGCTGCCCATTATCCAGCAGACTGTCGCCACTATTCAGCCGGCGGGCCCGTCCGCCAGGTTCGCGCCCGGCTTCGAACAAGGTCAGCTCAGCCTTACCTGCCAGCTCCACTGCGGCGGCAAGCCCGGCCCAGCCGGCACCGATAATGGCAATCCTCGGTCTGGCCTTCATCACAGCATCAGGCCTTGTAGCCCAGCGTCCAGGTGCGCCATGCCAGCCACAGCTTGCGTACTGGCGTCAGCGACAGGCGCTGGTTCAGCACCTTGGCCGGGCCATCCAGCTGGATTTCTTCCAGCGTGGCGCGGTAGATGGCGGCCATCAGCAGGCCGGGACGCTGGCTCTTGCGGTCCACCACCGGCAGCAGCTCCCAGGCGCGGCGGTAATATTCACGTGCGCGTTCGATCTGGAAGGACATCAGCGCGGCAAATTCCGGACTTTCCTTGTAGCTCATCAGGTCGCTGGCCGGCACATTGAAACGCTGCAGCTCTTCTACCGGCAGGTAGATGCGGCCACGGCGCGCGTCTTCACCAACGTCGCGGATGATATTGGTCAGCTGGAAGGCAATGCCCAGTTCATGCGCGTATTTGAGTGTTTGCCGGTCCTGGTAGCCGAAAATCTGCGCTGCCAGCTGGCCAACCACCCCCGCCACGCGATGGCAGTACAACAGCAGGTCCTGGAAGCGGTCGTATCGGGCAAAGTCCAGGTCCATCTGCATGCCGTCGATGATTTCTTCCAGCAGATTCTGCGGCAGGTCCAGCGCGGCGGCATGCGGCTTGAGCGCCAGCATCACAGGGTGTTCCGGCTGGCCGTGGTACAGCTTTTCCACTTCACCTCGCCACCAGGCCAGCTTGGCGCGGGCAACGTTTTCGTCATGACATTCGTCAACCACGTCATCCACTTCACGGCAGAAGGCATACAGTGCGGTGATGGCATCGCGACGGTCTTCCGGCAAGAAGCGGAAGCTGTAGTAAAAGCTGGAGCCGCTGCTGGCGGCCTTGTCCTGACAATACTGCTGCGGCGTCACACGCCTCTCCTTTGTTGCCGACGGGTCAGCCTGCTGCTTCCCGCCTGAGTGAGTATGGTTATCTATTATTTGGCGCGCAGCGCACGCCACAGCATGTAAATCCAGTCGCGCCAGGTCAGCACCGGGCGCTGGCGAAACACGTCGCCGCCGCTGTCGTGCAGTTTTTTCAGGATGCGCTCGCCGCCCATGATGACAAGACGAAGTTCCAGTCCCAGACGGCCCTTGAGCACCTTGCCCAGCGGCGCACCGGCTTGCAGCATCTTGCGGGTGCGTTCGATCTGCGCCAGCATCATCGGCCGCCACAGGCCGGTGGCATCGCGCCCGGCAATCTGCGCTTCGCGGATGCGGAATTTTTCCAGATCATCCAGCGGAATGTAGATGCGGCCCTTGTTCCAGTCCACGCCCACATCCTGCAGGAAGTTGATCAGTTGCAATGCCGTGCAGATGCCATCGGACATGGCCAGGCTGCGCGGGTCGTTTTCACCATACAGTGCCAGCATCAGCCGCCCCACCGGATTGGCCGAGCGGCGACAGTAGTCCACTACTTCGGCAAAGTTCTGGTAACGGGTTTTCACCACGTCCTGGCTGAAGGCCGACAGCAAGTCATAAAAGGGCTGCAGCGGCAGCTGGTGCTGACTGATGACGGTAGCCAGGTTACGCATCAGCGGCATGGCCGGAATACCACCATCGCGGATGACATCCAGCTCGTCACGCAAATGCGCCAGTTCGCGCAGGCGTTCGTCAGGCAGCTTGTCACCCTCGTCCGCCACATCATCGGCATAGCGGGCAAAATGATAGATGACATGTACGGCGCGGCGCATGCGCCGTGGCAGCAAGATCGACCCGACCGGGAAGTTTTCGTAGTGACCAACCGACATCGGCAATCCAACCCTGTCATTGCAGAACCGGTGATTATAGCGCAGGGGCAGCGCTAAATTTTTTTTCGCAGATCCCTTTACAGCTGCGGACAGCCTGTCTATACTGCGCCCCACTGTGAACGACAGACACGGGGCTATAGCTCAGCTGGGAGAGCGCTTGCATGGCATGCAAGAGGTCAGCGGTTCGATCCCGCTTAGCTCCACCAAAGGTCTTCACAGGTTTTGCCTAGGGTCCCCATCGTCTAGAGGCCTAGGACATCGCCCTTTCACGGCGGTAACCGGGGTTCGAATCCCCGTGGGGACGCCAAGAATTCGATGTAGTACCCGTGGGGGTATAGCTCAGCTGGGAGAGCGCTTGCATGGCATGCAAGAGGTCAGCGGTTCGATCCCGCTTATCTCCACCACAATTCAGATACTGATGACATCGCCTGACGGGTTTCATCAGTCCAGCATTACGGGGGTATAGCTCAGCTGGGAGAGCGCTTGCATGGCATGCAAGAGGTCAGCGGTTCGATCCCGCTTATCTCCACCACTACACAGTCAGCTGCCCGATGGCTCCAGACCATCAGACAGACAAAGCAATACGGGGGTATAGCTCAGCTGGGAGAGCGCTTGCATGGCATGCAAGAGGTCAGCGGTTCGATCCCGCTTATCTCCACCAAAACAAAAGCCGGAATCACACGATTCCGGCTTTTTCTTTGCCTGTGTCAAATGGCTGCCGTCCCCGGCGGCCCCAGCAATGGCACCAGTTGCGCCAGCCTTGCCTGTACCTGCAACAGCAGCGGGTGCTGCGCCATGCCAAAGCCCTCGCCCACCATCGCCAGCACAAAGCGGATGCCGTGCAATACCAGCACGGCGGCTTCTTGCTCTTGTGGCAGCAAGATATTATCACCAGGCCGTTGCCGTCGCCGCCGCTCCGCCACCCGCGGCGCAAATGCTGGTGATGGCAGTTCTCCGGCCTGCCTGCTGTACAAGCGATAAGGCAAGGGCCAGTCATCGACCACTACGGGTTGCCTTCCGGTCAATTCCTGCAGCACCTGCCCCCACTCCTCGACCAGACGAACCAGGCGTTCCAGCCCGCTTTTTGCCTGCCCTCGGCCACCTTGCATCATCTGCTCGCGCAAATGCTGCACGCGCCGCAACAGAAAACGCAGCTTGGCCAGGGCCAGTTGGCGGGCGTCTTCATCCTGTCCGCCAGTGGCACGTCGTGCCAGATCATCCAGCATGGCCACCCAGTCCAGAAACTCTGCCAGGGCCACGCTTTCCTCTACGCCATCCCGGTCTGGCATGCGGCGTGGCAGTTTGCCACGCCGGGCCTGTGGATCTGCCATGGTGTTGAACCAGACATTCTGCTTGGCGGTGATTTTCATCGCGATGCCTCACTCAGCGGACTGCCCACCACATTTTCAATAATTATTTGTTTTATTTTAAATCTATCGACCAGTATCGAGAATACTTGAATCGTTGAGCAGCAAACAGCGTAGGCAGCATGAAAAATGCCAGCGCATGGCGCTGGCATCGGGAAGTGCGGCAAAAACGGAATGATCAGGAAAACAGCATGTGGCCCAGCTTGGCGGCCTTGGTATCCAGGTAACGATCGTTATGCGGGTTGCGCCCCACCATCAGCGGCACCCGCTCCACCACGTCGATACCGGCGGTCTTGAGGGTTTCCAGCTTGCGCGGGTTGTTGGTCATCACCCGCACGCTCTTGATATTCAGCGCATCCAGCATGTGGCGCGCCACGCGGAAGTCACGCATGTCCGCCGGGAAGCCCAGTTGCTCGTTGGCTTCCACCGTGTCCGCCCCGCCGTCCTGCAATTTGTAGGCGCGGATCTTGTTGATCAGGCCGATACCACGACCTTCTTGCCGCAAATACAGCAAGGCACCACGGCCTTCCTTGGCAATGGCTTCCAGTGCGGCTTCCAGCTGGAAACCGCAATCGCAACGCAAGGAGAACAATGCGTCGCCGGTCAGGCATTCCGAATGCAGGCGTGCCAGCACCGGCTCACCATCGGCCACATCGCCCATGGTCAACACTACATGTTCGCGCCGGCTGTCCTGCTCCTCAAAGCCGTGCATGGTGAACACCCCGAACGGCGTAGGCAGCTTGCAACTGGCCACGTAATCAACAACGGGTTCAATCTGCGGGTTGGGGTATTGCGCGGCCATGCTTGCTCCGGAATCTGTTCAGGAAACTTCGCGCTCGCTACGCGAAGCCATGTGGTGGGGAATATTCCGTAACTGAGGGCAATTTACGCCTTTTCAAGCGGCGGCATGGCAGCAAACGGTGCGGACAGCACAATGGCCAATGCCGCCAGCCACACCTGACGGTTGGCATCAAAGTAGCCCAGCTGACTGGATTCGGCATCCAGAATACCCAATACCCGGTCATGCTCATCCACGATGGGCAGGCATACTTCACTCTTCACCTTGGGGTCGCATTCGTAGTAGCCACCACCTTCGGCGCGCCAGGCGGCGACATCGTCAATCAGCACGCCCCAGCCGGTCAGGCCAACGCGGCTGTTATTGCTGCCTGCAGCAAATTCTTCGGTCAGCGGGAATTCAGCCCGGCTGGGCAGGCCCTGATAGGCCAGCTTTACCAGACGGGCATCCTTGCCCTCACCGGCTCGGCGATAAATGCCCAGCCAGTCTGCACCGATCTTCTGGTTGACCGAATCGACCAGTGCATTGAAATTGGTCAGCAAGCTGCGCGCAGCTTCGGTTTCGCCGCCGAACCATACCGAAAGGTCGTAGGGCTCATCAGCCAGCTCCTCCACCAGCGAGCAGGCACCGTCTTCGCTCAGCTCCGGCACCTGGTAGCGGAACAGATCGCGCTGCACCGGGGGTTTTTCCACATCCAGCACGGCCTGCAAGGTCATGACGGCAATTTGCAATTCGGTTCGATCTAGCTTCAGGCCCTGTTCACGCAGGTAGTCGGTCAGCTGGCGGGTCGGTATCATCAATACTCCTGGCATTGCTTGGAACACAGACAGCCAAACACGGCCAGACTGCCTGATAAAACGCGTTAGCATACCAATACTGCCAACAAAAGTCGCCCTTCCCTCTGCCTGCATCGTTCACCCATGACTGCCATCCATATTCCGTTTTCTCCGCTGCGCATCCGCGCGGGTCACCGCGCCATCTCCCTGCTACGACAACACGGCCTGCCAGCCGACCGGGTTGGCAGCCTGCCCGGTGCTGCCGGAGGCCCCAAGGCGATTGGCTTGTGCGGGCTGGATCAGGCAGTATTCGGCTGGCTGGCCGACAGCCCGCGCCCGCGCGAGCTGGTGGGTGCATCCATCGGCAGCTGGCGCTTTGCCTGTGCCATGCAGGCAAAACCACAACAAGCCCTGGCACGGCTGGCCGAACGCTATACCGCGGAATGCTATGCCGACAATGTCGACATCGCCGGCATTACCGCACAAACCCGGCAGATGCTGCAGGACATCCTCGGCCCGGACGGCCTGCAAGCCATCCTGCACCACCCGCATTACCGTTTGTCGTTGCTGCTGGTGGCATCGCACGGTTTGTTAAGGCACGAGGCACCGGCCTTGCTACTGCCCGGTCTGGCCCTTTGCGCCACGCTCAATAGCCTTGGTCGCAACTTGTTGCGCCACTGTTTCAGCCGGGTGATTTGCCACGATGCCCGCAGCAGCCTGCATTTTGTTCCGCATGATGGCCTGCCTACCCGTTTGCTTGCGCTGGGTGAACATAATCTGACTGCCGCGCTGATGGGCAGCGTGGCCATACCGGGGGTATTGCACGGGGTAAGCCTGCCGGGTGCGCCAGCAGGCGTATACCGGGATGGCGGCTTGCTGGATTACCACCTGGACCTGCCCTTTACCAGTCAGGATGACATCACGCTGTATCCGCATTTCGGCCCGCGCATCGTGCCGGGCTGGTTCGACAAATTCCTGCCCTGGCGTCAACACCAGCCGTCCAACCACAGCAATACCCTGCTGCTTTGCCCTTCCGCCGACTATCTGGCGCGACTGCCAGGCGGCAAGCTGCCGGACCGCAGTGACTTCAAGCGCTTTCGCGGCCAGGACAAGCTGCGGCAGCAGCAGTGGCGCACCGCCTGCAGCGAAAGCCAGCGCCTGGGGGACGCCTGGCTGGAATGGCTGGCGCGCGGCTGCCCGCTGGATGTGGTGGAAGCGCTCTAGTGATTGCGGCTGGATGACCAAACAAAAAGCCCCCGAACGGGGGCTTTGGTTTGCTGTCAGGCAATCAGGCTCAGCCGGCACGGCCCAGCTTGAAGTTCTGCCACAGGCGGGAATAGATGCGCAGGGTTTTCGGGTCTACCGACTTCATGATGAAGCCCTTCTTCACATCGTCAGCCGTCGGGAAGATGCTGCGGTCAGCCAGATACTTCTTGTCGATGAAAGGACGTGCAGCCAGGCTGCCCGGTGCATAGGTCACCTTGTTGGCATTGGCGGCAGCAACATGCGGGTCCAGCGTGTAGTTGATGAAGGCCAGTGCGTTGGCCACATTGGCGGCATCCTTCGGAATGGTCATGCTGTCCACCCAGAAGGCAACACCGGTCGACGGCATCAGTACCTTGATGTTGACGCCACGCTTGGCTTCTTCGGCACGACGCTTGGCGATATTCAGGTCGCCACCGTAACCCATGGCCAGACATACGTCACCATTGGCAACGTCGTTGATGTAACCGGAGGAGGAGAACTGGGTGATGCTGGCACGAATGGCAGCCAGCTGCGGTGATACCGCCTTGTAGTCAGCCTCGTTGTTGCTACCCGGCTGCTTGCCGTAGTAGTGCAGCACCTTGGGCAACACATCCGATGCCGAGTCCAGCACGCTGACACCACAAGACTTCAGCTTGGAAACATATTCCGGCTTGAACAGCAGGTCCCATTCATTGGCCGGCAGCTTGCCGCCCAGGGCCTTCTTCACCTTGTCTTCGTTGATACCCAGGGTAATCACACCCCAGAAGTAAGGCACGGCAAACTTGTTGCCCGGGTCGGATGCTTCCATCAGCTTGAGCAGGGCCGGGTCCAGGTTCTTGTAATTGGGGATCTTGCTCTTGTCCAGCGGCTGGAACAGACCACCCTTGATGCCTACTTCCAGCACATTGTTGGACGGCACGGTGATGTCGTAGCCGGAGTGACCGGTCACCAGCTTGGCATTCAGCGTTTCCATGCTGTCGTAAACGTCGTAACGCACCTTGATGCCGGTTTTCTTGCTGAAATCCGGTACGGTGGTCGGTGCAATGTAGTCAGACCAGTTATAGATGTTTACGACCGGTGCGCCGGCCTGAGCTGCCAGTGCAGTGGCGGCCAGCAGGCCACCGATAATCATTTTTTTCATTGTTTCCCAACTCCTTCGGTACAGGTTTGTTGCATCATGCCTGTTTAGCATATCAGTACATTTGTGATCAAATCTACCATTTCCTTAAACAGCCTTCATCCGCTGCTTGTGGAAAATGCCATGCAGAATGCAAAAAGCCGCCAAATATGGCGGCTTTCACGCGTACAGGCAAGTGTAGTCGGTCTGTGCTCAACTCAATGCCGCGCTTCGCGCACGGCGGCAACCAGGTCGTAATCGAACAGCTCGTTGGCGTCCTCTTCATCAAACACATAATGCTGGTTGCAGTAGTCGCAGACAATTTCCACACTACCCTGCTCCACCAGCACTTCGCCCACTTCCTGGCCGCCCAGCATCTTCAGCATATTGCCCACGCGCTCGCGGCTGCAATTGCAGGAAAAGCTGACGGCTTCGGGTTCGAACACCCGCACGGTTTCTTCATGGAACAGGCGGTGCAGGATGTCGGCTGCCGGCAGGGTCAGCAACTCGTCGGCTTGCAATGTGCCACCCAGAATGCGGACGCGGTCCCAGCCTTCCGGTTCGCCATGGCCGTCGGGCAGGCGTTGCAGCAGCATGCCGGCTGCGGTGCTGTCATTGCTGGCCAGTACCAGGCGGGTATCCAGCTGCTCGGAACGCAGCATGTAGTTTTCCAGCATCTGGCCGATGCTGTCGCCTTCCAGCGCCACAATGCCTTGCCAGGTTTGCGACTTGTCCAGCTTGGGTTCCAGCGTGATGACAAACTGTCCGGCACCACCCAGCAAATCCAGAATGGGAGCTTCGGGCAGATCGCCATCCCACTTGGCGGTAGCGCGCACCGTGCGGTCATGGTTGCACTCCACCACGGCCAGGCGCAGCGGGCCGCTGCCATGCAATTGCAGGATGAGGGCACCGTCAAATTTCAGGTTGGCCGACATCAGCTGCGCAGCTGCCATCATCTGGCCCAGAATGTTCTTGAGCGGTGCGGGATAGGCACGGCGGGCCAGCACCTGCTGCCAGGCGCCATCCAGACGGACCAGTGCGCCGCGCACCGGTGCGCCATCAAACAGGAATCGTTGCAAAGTATCGTGTTGGCTCATGTTCATTCCTTGGCGGTGTCTTCTGCCACTTCTACGGTATAGACGGTCATCGGCAAGCAGGAATTGACGTCGAATTCGCAACCGGCGCGCACGCCGATTTCTGCGATTTCCTGTGCACTCAAATCCTGCTCGTAAGCGGCAAACATCGCGCCCATGGCGAATTTGCGTCCCGAACCTATCGCCCAGAAACGCGAAAACTGGTAGATCTCGCGCATGGGGTAAACACCGAAAATACCGTGGGGATTGGCAATCACCACCATCATCTGGCTGGATTCATAAGGGTCTTCCTCGTCCTCTTCCGGACGCAGGTAAAACCCGTCTTTCAATTTGGGATGCAGCTTGCGAAAGGTATCGAAAATGCCTTTGCGGCTGGAGAAATCCTTTTTCTTCAGTTCCTTCAGCGCACCTTGCAGCACCAGGTCATGGGCAGCAGAACCGGAAATGGCAAGATAGCTGTCTCCGTGCTGGAAAATCTTGTTATGGAAACAGTCGTAGCTGGCCAGTAGTTTCTGGTCGTCACCAAAGGTGGTCTGGCTGTCGGCGGCAATGGCAATCTGCCCGCCTTTTCTTACTGCCACAATGGTTGTCATTGCCGGATGCGCCTGCTTGCAAGGGAAGGGGCTAATATAGGGCCGCATGGCAAAAATGCAAGCCTGCCCCGCAACAGGCAACAAGCCGACTTGCGTCGGCCTGTAACCCGGACTGCCTGAACCCTGCTTACAACACCACGGCGGGCTTCTTCACAGCTTTTAGCTTGTTACCGGCTGAATTATAGGACTGCGGATTCGTCACATTCTGCGGCTCGGCCTGCTGTTCCACCGGCATGCCCTCCTTGGGCGGCAGGGACAGCCAGCGCACGGCGGCCAGTTCACCCGGCACACCGGGCTGGTGCTTGCAGGTGAGGCACACCGGCTTGCCGCTGCGCTCTTTCAATGCCTGATCCACCCGACGCCCCACCACGGCAACGCCGTGCGTGCGCTGCCACTCCAGCAGGCTGTCGGCCAGATGGGGGAAAGACGGGTCATCCTGCTTGTAATGGTTTTTATAGGCGGTGAGCCACAAATCGCCGGCCTGGTCCTGATTCAGCAATACCGTCTGATAGGCAATGGTGACCGCCGCGCCCTTTTGCACGGCATCGGCCAGGCTGAGTGCATCCGGGTTCTTCAGACGGATGCAGCCATGGCTGCGAAAACCGGGCACGGAAGCCGGCGCATTGGTGCCGTGAAAACCCAGCCCCAGGCGAGCCTCACCAAAGCGGATGAATACCGGACCAAGCGGATTGTCCGGCCCTGGCGGCACGACGGTCAGCACCGGCTTGCCCTGGTTCTTCTGCTCTTCCTGAATGGATTTGGGCACATGCCAGCTGGGGTCGCGGTACACCCCGGTAATGGCATAGCTGCCAATGGGGGTCTGGGTCAGCATCTTGCCGACCGCCACCGGGTAAATCCTTTGCAACTGGCCATCCTGATAAAAAAACAGGCGGGCCTGCGGCAGATTCACCACCAGATGCTGACCGGCCTGACTCAGCTGGATATCAGGCTCGGGCATGCTGGCAGCCATGATCGACGCAGAGGAGGACACCCAGACAGCAGCAGGAACAAGAAAGGAAAGCGACAACTTCATTGTGCACCAGACCCATGGTTTTTCACGAAAAACATGATAACAGAAATCAGCAAATTCCCGCCCCGGCAAAAACCCCTGCGCAGCAGCGCATATTTTGAGAAAATCCCGGTTTTACGCCTGATTTCCCACATCAATACAATGACTCAGCAACAGACCATTGCTCTGGTCGAATCCCTTGACCACGAAGGCCGCGGGGTCGCCCACGTCGACGGCAAGACCATTTTCATCGACGGTGCATTACCTTATGAAAAGGTAATATACAGCGCATACCGCAAAAAACCCACGTACGAAAACGCCGACACCACCAGCGTGCTGAAGGAAAGCTTCATGCGCACCACGCCGCGTTGCCCGCACTTCGGGACCTGTGGCGGCTGCTCGATGCAGCATGTGGAATTCACCGCCCAGGTGGCCATCAAGCAGCGCGTGCTGGAAGACAACCTCAAATTCATCGGCAAGGTTAAGGCTGAGCGCATTCTCACCCCGATTGCCGGCCCCACCTGGCATTACCGTCACCGCGCACGCCTGTCGGCCCGCATGGTGCCAAAGAAAGGCGGCGTGCTGGTGGGCTTCCACGAAAAGCATTCCAGCTATATCGCAGAAATGAGTGAATGCCATATTCTGCCGAAAAACATCTCCGACATGATCATGCCGCTGCGCGAGATGATCGCCAGACTGTCGATCAACAGCCGCATGCCGCAGGTGGAAGTTGCCGTAGGCGACAAGGTGGACATCCTGGTATTCCGCAATATGGATGCCATAAATGCCGCCGATGAAAAACTGCTGCAACAGTTTGCCGACACCCATCGCCAGCCCGATCGTCCGGTACAGATCTGGCTGCAACCCGGCGGCCCGGACACCTGCTACCCCATCTACCCGCTGGATGCACCGCGCCTGACCTACAGCCTGCCGCAATACAGCGTGGAAATGCCGTACTACCCCACCGAATTCACCCAGGTGAACCCGCAAATCAACGCAGTGATGGTGTCGCGTGCGCTGGGCTTCCTCGACCCGCAGCCGGGCGAACGCATTGCCGACATGTTCTGCGGCATCGGCAACTTCACCCTGCCCATTGCCCGCTCCGGAGCCACCGTACACGGCATGGAAGGCAGCCAGGCACTGGTGAAGCGTGCGGTGGAAAACGCCACCCACAACGGCCTGCAGGACAAGGTTAGCTATGAAATGGCCAACCTGTTTGAAGTCACACCGGAAAGCTTTGCCGCACTGGGCAAGTTCGACAAGATGCTGGTCGACCCGCCACGCGACGGTGCCATCCAGCTGCTCAAGGCCATGACCGACGACACCGCACCGCAGCGCATTGTCTATGTGTCCTGTAACCCGGCCACGCTGGCACGCGACGCTGGCGTACTGGTGCACACCAAGGGCTACACCCTCAAGGCGGCAGGCATCATTAACATGTTCCCGCACACCGCCCACGTCGAGTCCGTCGCCTGGTTCGAAAAAACCGGCCCGGCCAAGAGCCTGAAGGAAGTGGCGGAGATGGAAGCGGCAGAAGAAGCCATCCGCGAAGCCAAGCGCCAGGCCCGCAAGCAGCAGGAAGCCGAGGCAGAAGCCCGTAAACAGGCTGAACTCGCAGAAAAAGCCGCTGCCAAGGAAGCCCGCCGTCAGCACTATCTGGATAACAAAGAGTATTACGACGCCAGAAGTGCGGCCCAGCAGCAGGCACGCGATGCCGCTGCCGCTGGCGAGGATGTTTCCAGCAAGGAATAAGCTGTTTTAGGTGTTTGCCTGTAGCGTTCGACCCCAGTTGTCACCCCGGAGCGAACGATGCAGGCGCACCTGACCGACAGCTATGTTTCAAGAATCAAGACCCCGGAAGCGCGTGTAGAACTCAAGGACACGCGGATACCGGGGTTTGTTTTTGTCTGACTTCAGCGCTGTTTCAGTGACGTCATTGCGAGCCAGGGAAGCGGGGGTTGTGTATTGGCAGCCTTGTATTACTCATGGCCTGATAGCATTCATAAACAACCCTATAAAATATGTGGTTTATCAACGACATTCCACAAATTAACAATTGTAAATAAAGAAAAATCCCCTCTAGAATTAGCTCATTACAGGCAAAGCCGGTGAAAGCCGGTGACGCAAAACTAAAGGGACTACCGGAGGCCTTGCCCCCATGTCAGCCAGTTGCCCGCTACGCGATGCGTGGCTGCATGTGCACCTTTGGGTTTGTCGGATACTACTGAAGGAAAGCACATGAGCGCCTCCAATACCCTCTCTCGCCAGTCGAACAACCCGCTGGACAATGCTTCTGGCTCGCAGACTGCCGACACGATATTGACCGGTCTGGCCAACAACGTATTGCACGATATTGCGCTACCTGTGCAAGGTGCCATGCTGCGTTCGGCGCTACCCTTTGTCAGTGCAGCAAGCGTAAGTACCACAAGCACGGCATCCACTGCCGCCCTGGCCACTTCCACCACGACCACGACCACCACGGTAAAAACCGGCAGCACCACCGCTCCCAGCTGGATTGCCACGCTGACCGATGCCGCCTTGAAAGCCGACATGAACGCCATGTCCGGCAACGTGACCGAAGCGGGCCTGGCCAAGATGGTGACCGACCTGGCTGCCGAACTGACCAGCAGCAAGAGCACGCTGTCCACCAGCCAGTTCAACGACCTGAAAACCATTGTCACCAACCTGAATGTAGGTGAAACGGCGTCGTCCTATTCCCAGTACACCCTGAATGCGCTGGTAAACGGCAATGCTGCCAACAGCAGCTGGACCGGTGGCGCGGCCAGTTCCAGTTCGCTTGGCAATCTGGCTGTCGGCTCCAGCGCGGCCCAACTGAGCAATCTGAATGGCAAATGGCTGCAAGGTACGGACTTGCCCACTTCTACCGCCACGGTTGATGGAAGCACGGTCAAGATTACCTACGCCACCAGCACGGCAGCCTTGTTCGGCAGCAGCGGCCCGCTGGCCAGTGACATCAATCAGGGCCGACTGGGTGATTGCTACTTCCTGTCGTCGATTGCCGAAGTGGCGATGCAGAATTCCGGCATCATCAAGAACATGATTACCGACAACGGTAATGGCAGTTACGGCGTGGCATTCCACGTCAAGGGCGTGACCGAATACGTCACCGTCAACAATGTGCTGCAAACCGGTTGCAACTCCGGCCCCAATATGTGGGCCACCTTGCTGGAAAAGGCCTACGCCCAGTTGCAGGCCATCAATGTCACCACCGGCAACAGCTATAGCGGCAACAGCTTCACCGCCATCGGTAACGGCGGCCTGCCTGATTACGCACTGGAATCCATTACCGGTGCTTCGCAGATTACCGACTACAGCGGCAGCGGCACCAGCTGGCTGTGCCGTACTTACAATTCTTCCTTGTCCGGTACCGGTTCTCAAAGCGGCCTGAGCAATGCTACGGTATTGAGCTCGCTCAAAACCCATCTGGCTGCCGGTGATGATGTAGTGCTGTCGTCCTACACCTGGAGCTACGACGCCGCAGGCAAGGTGCAACTAGTGGCCGGCCACGCCATGTCGGTTTACGGCATTGATGCTGCCAATGGCAATCTGGAAATCCGCAACCCATGGGGCAGCCAGACCGGCCAGTACTGGAACACCACCTTTGAAGTGAGCCTCGCTACCCTGCTGGCCGCTGGCGATACCATCACCGTGGACAATGCCGGCGGCTCGGTCCCCGTCACCCCGAAAGCACCGGTCATCACCGCCCAGACTGCTGATCAGACAATTGCCGCCAACCATGCCTTCTCGGTATCGCTGGCAAATGTATTTACCGACCCGCAAAACCAGGCACTGAACTACAAGGTGACACTGGCCAATGGCCAGGCGCTGCCGTCGTGGATGACTTACAACGCCAGCACCAACACCCTGTCCGGCACTACGCCGCTCACCAGCAGCAGCACCCAGGTAATGGTAAAGGTAACGGACACTTCCGGTCTGTCTGCCAGCGAAACCTTTTCCATCACTGATACAGCACTGGCACCGACGCTGGCCAAGGCTACCGCCACCCAGGTGGTGACACCTGGCCACACCTTCAGCATTGCTCTGCCGACCGGCACCTTTACCGATCCGCAAGGCGAAACGCTGAGCTATACCGCCAAGCTGGCCAGCGGGGCTGCACTGCCGTCCTGGCTCAGCTTCAACGCCCAGACCCAAACCTTCAGCGGCACCGCACCCACAGCCACGACTTCGCTGTCACTGCAAGTAACAGCCAGCAACCAGGCCGGTTTGTCCACTTCGGAAACCTTCACCCTGAACGATGGTTATGCTGCCCCGACACTGAACCAACAGACCGCCACGCAAACCATCAGTGCCGGCAAGGCCTTCAGCTTTACCCTGCCGTCCACCACCTTTATCGATCCGCAAGGCTTGGCGGTCACCTACAAGGCTGCGCTGGCCAATGGTCAGGCTTTGCCCAGCTGGCTGAACTTCAATGCCCAGACCGAAACCTTCTCCGGCACCGCGCCGACCACGGCAGGCAGTTTCTCGGTCAAGCTCACCGCTACCGACAGCGCCGGCTTGTCCACCTCGGAAACCTTTTCCATCAACGATATCGCCACGGCACTGAAGGCACCGGTGGTGAACCCGCTGCCACTGATGGTCGGTTTCAATGCCAATGGCACGCTGAATATCAGCGTGCCGCAAGGAACATTTACCGATCCGCAAGGCTTGTCCCTGACCTACGGTGCCAGCCAGTCCAACGGCCAGGCCCTGCCGAGCTGGATTACCTTCAACTCCCAGAACGACAGCTTTACCGCCACACTGGGTCACCAGACTGAATCGGCCATCATCACGGTGAAAGCCACCGATACGGCAGGCCTGTCCGCCAGCGAAACCTTCTCGCTGACGCTGGGTGCCGTGGCCGCGACCCATGGAGTGGTTGGTGAGGCAGCGCCCACCATCTCGCTGGTTGGCGTTCAGCAACTGGCACCAACTGATCTGCACGCAGCCTGAGCCAGTCAGCAACAAAAACGGCCTACTGTCCTTGCACAGCAGGCCATTTTGTTTTGGTCCCGCCCTGCTATCAGGGTGAGGACTGCGGCTTGCCGGACTGGAAGTGGCGGTCCAGCAAGGCCAGGTCCCCCTGCTCGATGGTACCGCTGGCCGCACGCAGTGCAATCCAGCTCACCAGCTGGTTGTACTGTGCCAACAGCAAATCACGCCGCGCCTGATACAGCTGCTCCTCGCTATTGAGGATGTCGGTCAGCGTCTTCACCCCGGCCACCAGTCCAAGCTTGCTGGCCTTTACCGTCTCGGCACTGGAGAACACCGCTTTTTGCAGCGAGACCACCTTGCGCGCCCCGGTGCTCACGCCGTAATACTGCCGGCTGACTTCCAGCTCCACCTGGGCGCGGGCATTGTCCAGTTCCGCCTGCGCCTGTCGATACTGTGCCGCGCTCTGGGCCAGCTGGGCGCTATTGTAGCCACCGTTGAACAGCGGCAGGCTCACCTCCACGCCAATCACGTTCTGGCTGATGCGCTGGTTGATGGTCGAGACCGAACTGGCACTGGAACGGTCCTTGCTGGCGACCAGATCCAGCGTCGGATAATTGCCGGCGCGGCTACGCTTGAGCTCTTGCTCGGCAATACGCAGGTTCTGTTGTGCTGCCTGAATGTCCGGGCTACTGGCCAGGGCCTTGTCGCGCCACTGTGCCAGTTCTCCTTCCGGGCCCAGATAGCGGCCGATGTCTTCCTGCGGTTCGGCCAGTTCGCTGCTGCGCTGGCCGGTGGTGGTTTGCAAGGTACGTTCGGCAATCTGCTGCATGCTGCGCGCTTCCAGCAATTCCGCCTCGGCCATGGCCATGCGGGCTTCCGCATCGTGAATATCGGTCACCGTGCCATCACCCTGATCAAACAGCTTCTGTGCCTGGGTACGTGCAGCTTGCAGCGCATGCAGCTTGGCTTCGCTCAGTGCCAGGTTTTTCTGTGACAGCAACACCCCCAGATAGGCCGACAGATAGCGCAACACCAGCTCGTTTTCCTTGCGGGCAAACAGCGCGTGGCTGTAGTCCACCCGCGCCAGCCCCTGCTGGTACAACGCCCAGCGTTGCAGGTTGAACAATGGCTGACGCAACTGGATGGCGGCGTCCTGACTCATGTAATTGAGCGGCGAGGTGGAGATGGCACCGGTAAAATCCGGTGCGGTATCGCTGCCGGTGACCTTGCTACGGTTGAAGCTGGCATTGACGGTGGGCAGCAATTGCGCGCGGCCCATCGGGCCATTGGCTTCGCCGGCTTCGCGTTCGGCGGTGGCGGCCTGATATTGCGCGTCGTAGGCGCGGGCCAGTTGCAGGCCTTCCAGCAAGCCATAGCCTGCAGACAGGGCAGGCATCGCCAACAGACAAGCCGCAGCCAGCAGCGCAGGGCGAAACAGCGGACGGTCGGTCATCAGCTTTCCTTGAAGGCCAGATTCATGCGATCGAGCACCGGCTTGAGCAGATAACGCAGCATGGTGCGCTCGCCACTCTTGATGACAATGCTGGCCGGCATGCCGGGCTTGACCTGCTGATCTCCCAGCAGCCGCATGCCAGCCGGGGTCACCTTCACCTGCGCCAGGTAGTAGGGCATGCCGGTTCTGGCATCCAGCAAGCGGTCCGCCGAGAAGGTGGCCACCTCGCCGGGAATCACCGGGGTGGTTTGCTGGTTGAGCGCCGGGAAGCTGACATCCACCGGCAGACCGGGGCGTACCTTGGCACTCATCGCCGGATCCACCATGGCTTCGATCAGCAGGGGCTGATTGTCCGGTACCACTTCCATCAATGGCTGCCCCGCCTGTACCACACCGCCGACGGTATGGATTTTCAAGCCCAGCACCCGGCCAGCCAGCGGCGCGCGGATGGTACTGTTGTGCAGTACGTAGCGCTGGGCGGCCAGCCGGTCGCGCAGGGTAGCGGTTTCTTTCTGGATGTCGGTGAGCTGCGACTCCACTTCTTTCTGGTATTCCTGCTTGCGCGCCAGTTGGCGCAGCCGGGTTTCGGCAATGCCATCCTGCACCCGGCCAATGCTGGAGATGGTATCGGCCAACTGGCCACGGATTTCCGCCGCGCCACGCTCAAGCTGGTACAGGCGGTTCCTGGGCACATAGCCCCCTGCCGCCAGGTCGCGAATGCCTTCCAGCTCCTTGTCCTGCCATTTGCTTTGTTCGGCACGGGCGGCCTTCATGCCTTGCAGGCCACGCAATTGCTCCTGCAAGCCCTTGATGTTTTCATCCTGTGCTTGCAGTTCGTCACGCAGGCCGTCACGCCGGGTATGAAACAACTGGGTTTGCAGCTGCTTGGCCTGCTGCACGCGGGTTTCATTACCCGGCAGCTCCTGCCCCAGCTGATCGAGCTCGGCAGAAAAGCGCAAGCTGGCGCTGCCCTCGCGCTCGGCCAGCAAGCGGTCCTCAATGGCACGAGCGGTGATGAACTGCGCCAGGATGCTGCCCATCTGCGCCCGCACTTCGGTGTCGTTCAATGTCAGCAGGGCCTGGCCTTTGCGCACCACATCGCCTTCGTTCACCAGCAGTTTTTCCACGCTGCCACCGGTCAGGTGCTGCACGCTCTGACGGTTGCTGGCGACGATCACGCTGCCGTTGGCGGTCACCCCTTCGTCCAGCGGGGCCAGTGCCGCCCACAGCACAAAACCGCCGAAGCCAATCAACAACACTTTCAGCCCCCAGCGCCCCACGCGCTTGTCGTCGGTATCCACCCGGCCAAAGGGTTCAATCGCAGACGGGGTAGCAGGCGTAGCCTGATCCCGGCGCAATGCTGTCAGTTTGCGGAACAGATTCATGCCACGCTTTCATCCGGATTCTTGCCTGCCTGTTGCTGCATGGCGGCTTGTTGTTGCAGGGCCTGCTGGGTAGCCTGGTTCAATGCGTACAGCACCTGGTCGCGCGGGCCGAACAAATGCAGCTGACCGTCGCGCATCACCAGCAGCTTGTCCACTGCATTGAGAATGCTGGTGCGATGGGTAATCAGCACCACGGTGCAGCCCCGCGCCTTGAGGTCCATCACGGTATGGATCAGGGCTTGCTCGCCCACGTCATCCAGATTGGAGTTGGGTTCGTCCAGCACCACAAAGGCCGGGCTGGCATAGATGGCACGCGCCAGACCAATGCGCTGCTTCTGGCCACCGGACAGCATGTTGCCGCCATCGCCCAGGCGGGTGTCGTAGCCTTGCGGGAAGCGCAGAATCATTTCGTGCACCCCGGCGCGGGTGGCGGCTTCAATCACCAGTGCCGAGTCCACCTTGCCAAAACGGGCAATGTTTTCGGCAATGCTGCCTTCAAACAACTCGATATCCTGCGGCAGATAGCCGACATGGGGGCCCAGTTCGTCCTTGTTCCACTGGAACACATCCGCCCCGTCCAGCCGCACCTTGCCCGACTGCGCTGGCCAGATACCCACCAGCAGGCGCGCCAATGTGGATTTGCCCGCGGCACTGGGGCCGACAATGCCTACTACGTCTGCATGCTGCATGGCAAAGCTGATGTTTTTCAGGATGGGCAAGGCGCTGCCGGGCGCTGCCGCCACCAGGCCTTCCACCTGTACATTGCCCTGCGGGCGCGGCAGGCTCATGCCGCTGATACGGGCAGGATATTCGGTCAGCAAGTCATCCAGCCGCTGGTAAGCCGCACGTGCCGAAATCAGCTGCTTCCAGGTGGCGATGGCCATTTCCACCGGCTGCAAGGCGCGGCCCATCAGGATGGAACCGGCAATCATCATGCCGGGGGAAATTTCATTCTGGATGGCCAGCACCGCTCCCACTGCCAGCACCAGCGATTGCAAGGCCAGCCGGATCAGCTTGGAAACCGCACCGATGCGGGCAGCACGGTCCGAGGCTTCCGTCTGTTTTTCCAGCACCCGGCTTTGCAGCAGGAACCAGCGCTCGCGCAACGCCGGTAGCATGCCCATGGCCTCAATCACCTCGGCATTGCGCAGATTGTTGTTGGCATAGTTACTGGCCGCAATGGCAGCCTGATTGGCCTCACCCAGCGGTTTGCGCGTGGATAGCTCGGTCAGCCAGGCCAGCGCACACAGGATCAGCATGCCGGCCAGCACGAACAAACCCAGTATCCAGTGGAACATGAAGGTCACCACCAGATAAATCGGTGCCCAGGGCGCATCGAAAAAGGCAAACAGGCCATTGCCGGTGAGAAACTGGCGCAGCGTGGTGAGGTCGTGCAGGGCCTGGCTGGCATTGCCATTGTTACGGCGTAAGTTTCGTTCGAAGGCGGCAGTGAATACGCGGAAGTTAAGCTGCATGTCCAGCCGGTTACCTACGCGAATCAGCACCGAGGAGCGCACCATCTCCAGCACCGACATCAGCCCGTACAGGCCCACCACCATCAGGGTCAGCATCAGCAGTGTGGTTTCATTGCGGCTGTGCAGTACCCGGTCGTAAATCTGCAGCATGTAGATGGAAGGCAGCAGCATCAGCAGATTGATGACTGCACTGAAACCGGCCAGCTGATAAAAAGCCTGCCGGAACAGCAGCATGACCTGTGCCAGTTCGGAGCGCGACTGCAAAAGACGTTTCATTGGATGGTGTCTCGGAATGGCATGCGTAGCGCAGTCAGGCGGCTCTGCCTGCTGGGCGTGTTAAAAAATGCAAGCAATCTTACCATTGGCATGTTTCTCCCCCTACCCCCATTTTAGTGGCAGGGTTTAAGCTTTGCCGCGCCATCTCATCCGCCATGCTTGTTGGCGGGACGTTCTGTACTGGGGTATGGTAGGTGCGCGTATTTGCCATCAGCGAAAGAACAGATCATGTTTGTCCAGGACAGCAGCAGCATTGTCTATCGTCAACTCAGCACTGCGGATGGCAAGGTGTTTTCCGTGCCGGAGTTCATCCTGCGCATGGATGAGGCCAACTTCCATGGCTGGCAGCTGCGCTATGGCGAATGGACCGATTTTGCCGACCTGCCCGGTGCCGATGGCAGTGCCCTGGCGCTGCAACGCGCAGTGGAAGAAATGCTGGAACGGGTGGAATACCGGGGTAAATGAACAGGCCACGCCCGGTGACATGGCCTGTTGTTATGCGGACTAAAGCTGGTACTGGCTGATGATGTTCATCTGCTGCTCGGCCTGACTGCGCAGTGACCTGGCATGACCCGCCGTTTGCGCCGCCACCGCATTGGCCTGCTCCGACATCTGGGCAATGCGCTCCACCTGCCGGGCAATGCTGTTGCTGGCTGCGCCTTGCTCCTTGATGGCCATCGAGATGTCAGCCACCATGCCGGTGGTTCCGGCAGCCGCTTCGCCAATGCTGAGGATGGCCCGGTCTGCTTCATCCGCCCGGCTTACCCCACCCTCCACCAGTTGCTCGGCATTGTTCATCTGCGCCACCACCGCTGCTGAAGCCTGCTGCATGGCCTGCAGGCTGGCTGAAATTTCCTGGGTGGAGCTGGCAGTACGCTCAGCCAGCTTGCGCACTTCGTCGGCCACCACGGCAAAGCCGCGTCCCATTTCCCCGGCCCGCGCTGCTTCAATGGCCGCATTGAGCGCCAGCAGATTGGTCTGGTCTGCCACATCGCGTATCACCTGCACCACCGACATGATTTGCTGACTCTGCGCATTCAGGCCACGCAATGCCTGCCCGGCACTGGCAATGGCGGTTGAAATATCGCGAATATCGCTGATGGTCTGACTGATGGTGACCGAGCCCGCTTCGGCTTGCTGGCTGGATGTCTGCGACAGGCGCTGCGCTTCGTCGGCACGCTCGGCCACATGATTGACGCTCACCGTCATCTGCTCGATGGTGGCTGCCACTGCCGCAGAGGATTCGCTCTGCGCGGATGCCGCCTGGAAGATGGTATCGGCTGCCTCGTTCATCTGGTGCGACGATGCCATCACATCCTGGGCACCATGCTGCAGCTGTTGCAGGTTCTGTTGCAGGCTGTCCAGCAGAGAATTGAATGCCTTGGCGGTGCGACCCAGTTCATCACTGCTGTCGTTGCGCACCCGCAGTTTGAAATCCCGCTGCCGGCTGAGCAGTTCCATGGTGTGCTGCATGTCGGTCAAGGAGCGGGTAATGGCCTGGATCAGCCACCAGCCGCCAATGGCAGTCAGCAACAAGGCCGCCAGTGCCAGCGACATCTGCAACCACTTGGCCATCACATAGGCCGCATGATTGGCTTCGTTTTGCTGGTTGCCCAGCTGGTAGTTGTAGTTGATCAGTTTGTTCAGGTCCGCTTCCAGCTTGCCGGACAACTGATACAGCGTGCCGCTCTCCAGCATGGCCGTGGCCACCGACATGTAATTGGAACGAGAGTTGTTGAAAAACTCGTCCATGGCAGTACGGTATTGCGCCATGTCGGCCTTGGCCTGCTTCACCATCTGCCGGTCGGTGTCATCCACCGCCAGTTCGGTCTCATATTGGCCGACAGCCTTGTCAAACTGCAGGCGCTTGCTTTCGATGGCCTTTTCGTCTTCCTGCTTCTTGTCCTGCTGCACATGGGATACATGGTTGCGCAGCGAGGTCCGCATGTCGTACATGGCGACTTGCGCACTTTGCAAGGCTTTCAGACTGGGAAAGGTATTGCTGCTGATGTACTCGAAACGGGCCTGTGCCGCACTCAGCTGCCACAGCCCCACTGCGCTGACCACCAGCAGTGCCAGCAAGGCAATGGATAGTAGCAGCGTGATTTTCAGCTTGATTGTCATCCTCCGACTTCCTTTTCGGTTTGTTATTGTTGGACATGCTTCTGACTGGTCCTGCCCCATCTGTAAATGACCGGCCGGGAAAGTGCCGTCCATTGCGCAGGGCTTGCTGTTTTATACATGAGTGCCCGGATGATGACGATGAGAACTTGCAGCCACTGCGGCAAAACAGACAGGGCGGGTCGGCACGGCAAACAAGGGACTAGCCAGGGCTGGTCGCACCGAGATTCGCCTTGAAGTCGCTTTGTCAGCTGCTTATAAGTGAAGCAGGTGATTTGGCCAGATCAATCAGGCGGATTTCAGCCGGACAGGTGTAGAACCGTGAAATTAATCCATATCAGCGATACGCATCTGGGCAAAAATGATAATGCACTGCGATTTTCCCGCCTGATAGACAGACTGATCGACCACCCTCCGCTGCCACCACAGGAATGCCTGCTGATTCATACCGGTGATGTCATCGATAGCGCCAGTGCCGAAAACCGCGCAGCCGGTTGCCAGCAATTAGCCCGCTTGTCCGCCGCCGGCTATCGGGTGTATCTCTGCCCCGGCAATCACGACTATGGCAATGCAATGGCCATCAACAACCAGGCAGCGCATGCTTTTCTCCATGATTATCACCAGTGGATTTTCCACGATCAGCCCGCCTGCTTTCCGGTAGTCCATCACCTTGATGCTGCGCATGTGCTGATCCTGCTGGATTCCAACGCCGCAGAACTGGTGTGGTACCAGCGCTGGTTTGCCGAAGGCCATCTGGGCAGCAGCCAGCTGGCAGCACTCAACACCTTGCTGGACCAGCCCGACATCAGGGACAAGCGCATCATCCTGTGCTTGCATCACCACCCGTTTTACTACGGCTATAGCGTCGCACCGGATGTGGGAGACGGTCATCTGGCCATTCACCTGCTGGCTGGCGTCACCCGCAGTTTCCGCCGGCTAAAGGATGCGTACTCCTTGTGCAAGATCATTCAGGACCGGGTGCAATTACTGCTGTTCGGTCATATGCATTACGGGCTTGATTGCAGTTCGGAAAGTCAGAAATACGGCATCCCGCAAGCGTTTGATGGCGGATCGTCCACCGCTACCGATGATGATTGCGACCGTCTGCGCTACCGCCAGATCGACACCGACACCCGCGTGGTGCACACCAGCATGCTGCGCCTTGATTAATGGCCGGAGGGGAATGAAAGCACATGAAAATCATCGACAAGTTTTTGTTGCTGTTGCTGGCCATATTGGCACGCCCCGCCTATCTGCTGTTGCGCTTCATGATGATTACCACCCTGTTCAGCCCATTGCTTGTGTTACTGGCATGGCTGCTGCCGCCCGCTTACCGCGCCATTTTCATGTCCTTGGCCATCATCCTGCTGTTTGTCCTCAATCTGTTTGGCGTAGCCCTGCCCCCCTCCCGCCCCACCTACTGGGACAATCCGCAATATGGCGGCTGGAAAGGCTTGGGTAATTTCCTGATAGACCGCCTCATCAACTGGATAGGGACATTGAAATACGCAAGCTTTCGCAGCGGTCCAATCAGCATGGCTTACTGCGTGCAGGAGGATCCGGGCGGTTACAAAATTGATGCACGCGCCATTCGCAGTCTGCTTGAAGGCGGGCAGGATGGCCTGCCATTGCAGCCGGGCGATATCCTGCTCAGGGGTTTTGACCATTTCATCGATGGCGCTTTCATCAATATGGCGGGCAATAGCGGAAATGACGCGCAGTATTATTCCCATGCCGCCTTGTACGTGGGTGAACTGACCGAGGCCGACCGCATACTGGCCGCCAGTGAACTGAAGGTAGCCAGCGGTAATGCAGGCTGGACGGAAGCCAGCGAGGCAGAAAAAGAAGCTGTCAGGCATGACCCGGCCTACTTCCAGACCGGACGGCAGATGGTGATTCACTCGATGTCGCGCGGCGTGTTTGTGGAAGACATCCTGACCTTCACCCGCTGCGATTATCTGTGCGTGATCCGTTTGCAAGGCCCGCTACAGAAAGAGAGTGGCAGCCTGGCAAAGTCCCTGCCCGGGATGGCAGCATTGAGCGAACCTGAGTCGGCTATAAACCAGCAATTGCAGCAGCATTTACCGGTGGATGTGGCCGATGTGGTGAGTGCAGCACGCCATGCTGCACTAAGCCGTATTGGTAGCGCGTATGACTTTCAGTTTGATGATGGCAAGACATTTCATCGCTTCAGCTGCTCCGAGTTTGTCTATTTTTGCTATAAAAGTGTACATGGGTTGATTGGTTTGCAACTGCAACGTCACGCTCTTTTCAAGGTCCTGTTTGCCCGCAACTCCATCACTCCACCTGACATATACAAAACAGCCAAGGCAGGGAAGTTCATGAGGATTGTCTGGCGCTGTTAGCGTGCTTGGTCGATGCGATCGGGGAAATCATGACCAAAACTGCCAGAGCGCTCATCACTTACGATGCAGTGCTACGTACGGTGTGCTCACTGCTGGGATTGAATGTACAAGCGGTAAGCACTTTGGAGGAAAGGCGCAAGCAGGCGGTCATCGCCATTGCACTGGCTTTACCCGTAACCCTGGTGTTTGCGCTGGTCAATTATTACCAGTTTCACTTTGAAGAACTGGCACAAGCCGAAATCATCGTCGCCGTCCTGTTCTTGCTGCCCGCGTTTTTATTGCTGAATATCGAGCGGGCCATTCGCTGGGCGGAATCACTCATCCTGTGGTACGGCATTTTCATTTCCAGCGCACTCATCGTATACGGGGGACTGGAAGGCAGTGGCGTACTGTGGGTATTCACCTATCCATTCCTGGCATTCTTCATCAAGGGACAACGCCTTGGCTGGCTGTATTGCCTGGCCTGGGTGGCCGTATGCTGGCTGGCGGTAAAGCTGCTTGGCAATCTGCCGCATGCCTGGCATTACCCGGATGCTTATGTGGGCCAGATGATTCCGGCCTTGCTGTTTTATTCCACCATGGCCGCTGCATTCAATCTGGTGCGCGCCCGCTTTGAAGAAATGCTGCACGACAAGGTGGAAACCAATACCGCACGCGCACGTGCCTATCTGGATCAGCTACAGTTTCTGGCCCAGCATGATGAAGTCACGGGCTTGCCCAACCGCAATCGGCTGAACGTACTGCTGGAGGAGACCATCGCACAGTGCAATCCGGCTCAGGAAGCCATTGTGGTGATTGACCTGCGACTGGAGCGGCTGTTTGAAATATCCAACATCCTGGGGGAGAGAGGCGGAGACTTGCTGATGGAGTCCATTGCCCGTTCGCTACAGGACCGCTACGGCAAGATAGGCTGCCTGGGACGGCTGCGCCGCGACGAATTCGGTTTTTTCTACCAGGCCGATTTGCAAAATACCCAGCCATGCAAGCTGGCCGAAGCGGTGTCCGATATCTCGCTGAGCTATCAGGTGGACAACTACCCCATCCACATTGAAAACACCATCGGCATTGCACTCTACCCCCAGCATGCACAAACCCCTGCCGAGCTGTGGCTCAAGGCAGAGCAGGCCATGCTGCATGGCCGTGCCAACAAGCTGGACATATCCATTTACAACGAGGAGCTGAACCAGCAATTTGTCCGGCGTAACCTTTTGTTTGGTCAGTTGCGCCATGCACTGAGCACGCAGGAGCTCAGCCTGCATTTCCAGCCGCAAATCGACCTGAAAACCGGCAGGCTGGTGGGAGCAGAAGCACTGGCGCGCTGGCGTACCGGTAGCGGGCAGTATATTTCCCCGGCCGAGTTCATTCCGGTTGCCGAAAGTTCAGGCCTGATCAAGCCATTTACCAAATGGCTGCTGTCCGAATTTTTCCGCCAAACGGCACAATGGCGGCAAGCAGGCATGAACCTGCACTTTTCAGTCAATCTGTCGGCACGCAACCTGGCCGACCCCGAGCTGATTTCAGACCTGCGCCACTTGCTGGCCTTTCATGCAATACCTGCTGAAAACATTGTGCTGGAGATTACCGAATGCTCGTTTTCCGACTCGCCAGACCAATTCATGATGACGGTGGATCAATTGCACAGGATGGGCTTCCGGCAATCAATTGACGACTTCGGGACTGGTTATTCGTCCCTGTCCTACCTGAAGGACCTGCGGGTGAACGAGCTGAAGATAGACCAGAGTTTCGTCACTAACCTGACAACGGAGAAAAGCTGCATCGCCATTGTGAAATCCACCATCCAGCTGGCGCATAACCTGGGGCTTACCGTCGTGGCAGAGGGAATAGAAAGCGAGGAAGTGGCAACCTTTCTGAGTCATGCCGGCTGCGACATTGGCCAAGGCTACTACTACAGCAAACCACTGCCGGTGGAAGCTTTCTTCAGCTACGCCTCATCCAGCGAAGCGCACCGAAACTGACAAACACAGCAGTTGATGCAGGGGACAAAAACAAAAAGCCCACCGTGCAGGTGGGCTTCTGTTTGAATCTGTTGGCTCCCCGAGCAGGGCTCGAACCTGCGACCTGCGGATTAACAGTCCGTCGCTCTACCGACTGAGCTATCAGGGAATCGCCTAAAGAGTAAGCTATTTTATAAACTCATTGCAAAACCGTCAAGCCCCTGCACATAGTTTTTGCAGGGGCCATGCAATGCATCAGCTGTTGCGGGTTTCCACCTGCTTGAGTTCAATCGCTACCGGTTGCTCTTCAGTCTGACGTACCACATCACGACGACGCGGACCGGCAGGTACTTCAACCTGCGGCACCACGACTTCAGACACCGCCTTGGTGGCAACCATTACCAGACCACCCAGATCAGCCGGCAATTCGGCTTCGATCTTGGGCTGGGCTGCAGCCACAGTTTCCACGACCACCGGAGCCACGGCCACAGGCTCGCTCACGGCAACTTCTGCAACTTGCGCAGCAGCAGGCTGTTCGGCAGGTGCCGGTTCGGCGGCAACCACCACCTCGGCCTGCTCAAGCGTGGTTTCTGCCACGGTGGTGACCTGCTCCAGCGGGGTAGCCACTTCGGCAACTTCCACAGTCTCGACAGCCACAGCAGCTTCGGTAACGACAACTGCAGCAGGTGCAGCGACTTCGGCCACCACCACTTGTTCTGCCTGCACAACCGGTTCGGATGCGGCTTCAACCGGGGTGGCTTCAACAGCAACCGTCTCAACCGGTGCAACCGCCGGAGCAACAACTTCTTGCGCTACCTCGACCGGGGCAGCGGCAACTTCCACCGCGTCCACTGCAACGGCAGCTTCTGCAGCCGGCTGGGTAACCGCTTCGGCAACCACCGCAACGGCAGCAGCGGCAGCCACGCCAGCAACAGCCAGTTCGGCAGTCACATCACCAGTGGCAGCTTCTGCCACCTGAGCGGTGCTATCACCTTCAACATTGTCACGACGACGGTCACGACGACCACGACGACGACGACCACGTTCGCCACGCTCTTGCTGTTCAGCGGACTCGGCAGCCACTTCCACGCCTTCGGCCCCATTCAGGTTCAGTTCTTCCTGAGCGGCAGCCAGCGGCTTGTCGGCTTCGTTGCGCTCAGTCTGCTGGCGGCGACGGGACGGCTTCTCGGCGGCCTGCGGTGCAGCCTGTTCGCTACGCTCTTCAGTCTGCGGACGGGCATTCTGCTCACGCGCTTCGCGGTTTTCACGCGGTTCGCGTTCGCGGCGCTGACGCGGCTCGCGTTGCGGCTGCTCGCTGCGCTCGGCACGTTCCGGACGTTCTGCGCGTTCGGTGCGCTCGGCACGTTCCGGGCGTTCTACGCGTTCCGGACGCTCCTGTCGATCACCGCGCTCGCCACGCTGACGACGGCCATCCTGGCGCTCGCCATCGGCACGTGCTTCGGTCGGGCGCTTGCCGGCCTCTTCACCCTGACGGCGATCGTGATGGTCACGGCGAGCCTGGCTGCCCGGACGACGCTCGTTATTACGCTGGCGGTTGCCATTGCGCTGACCTTCGCGCTGGCCGGCAGCGGCCGTTTTTTTCTTCTCGGTTTCCTGCGGAGCAGCTTCCGGCTCGGCAAACAGGCTCTTCACCCAGCCGAAGAAGCGGCTGACCACGCCCTGCTCGGCCACCACCGGTGCAACAGCGGCAACGGGCTGGGAGGATACCGGGGCCGGCTGTTGCGGGGTAATGCCCTTGACTGCGGCTTCCTGACGTTCGGCCTTCGGCTTTTCCTGACCAAAGTTGGTGATGATGTCTTCTTCCTGCACCTCCACGCGCAGGTAGCTCGGGCCATCGCCCAGTTCAGCCAGATCGTCGTGACGGATACGGGCGATCTTGTAGTGCGGGGTTTCCAGATGAATGTTCGGAATCAGCACCACATCCACGTCCAGACGCTCTTCGATCGAGTGAATTTCGGCACGCTTCTCGTTCAGCAGGAAGGTGGCAACATCTACCGGCACCTGTGCGTGTACCGCACCGGTGTTTTCCTTCATTGCCTCTTCCTGGATGATGCGCAGGATGTGCAGTGCGGAGGACTCGGTACCACGGATGAAGCCGATGCCATGGCAGCGCGGGCACGGCTCGTGGCTGGTTTCACCCAGCGACGGTTGCAGACGCTGACGCGACAGTTCCAGCAGGCCGAAGCGGGACAGCTTGCCCATTTGCACGCGGGCGCGGTCGTGCTTCAGCACATCGCGCAGCTTGTTTTCCACTTCGCGCTGGTTCTTCGGGTTTTCCATGTCGATGAAGTCGATCACGATCAGACCGCCCAGGTCGCGCAGACGCAGCTGGCGGGCGATTTCTTCGGCGGCTTCAACGTTGGTGCGCAGTGCGGTTTCCTCGATGTCGGCACCCTTGGTGGAGCGGGCGGAGTTGACGTCGATGGAGACCAGTGCTTCGGTGTGGTCGATCACGATGGCACCACCGGACGGCAGCTGCACGCTGCGCGAGAAGGCGGTTTCGATCTGGTGTTCGATCTGGAAGCGGGAGAACAGCGGTACGTGATCCTTGTACAGCTTCACGCGGTGCACCATGTTGGGCATCACGTGGCTCATGAACTGGCGGGCCTGTTCGTAGATTTCGTCGGTGTCGATCAGGATTTCGCCGATGTCCGGATGGTAGTAGTCACGGATGGCGCGAATCACCAGGCTGCCTTCCTGCAGAATCAGGAAAGGCGCGCTTTGCGAGCCTGCCGCGCCTTCAATGGCACGCCACAGCTGCATCAGGTAACCCATGTCCCATTGCAGTTCTTCCAGATTGCGGCCGATACCGGCGGTACGGGCAATCAGGCTCATGCCATTGGGGACTTCCAGCTGGGAGAGCAGGTCTTTCAGTTCCTGACGTTCTTCACCCTCGATGCGGCGCGATACACCACCACCACGCGGGTTGTTCGGCATCAGGACCAGATAGCGGCCAGCCAGGCTGATATAGGTGGTGAGGGCTGCGCCCTTGTTGCCACGCTCGTCCTTTTCTACCTGGACAACCACTTCCATGCCTTCGCGCAGCACGTCCTGAATGCGCGGACGGCCACCGTCATAGCCCTGGAAATAGGAACGGGATACTTCCTTGAACGGCAGAAAGCCGTGACGTTCGGTGCCGTAATCGACAAAGCACGCTTCGAGGGAGGGCTCGATACGGGTGATGATGCCCTTGTAGATATTCCCCTTGCGTTGTTCCTTGCCAACGGTTTCGATATCGAGGTCAACGAGCTTTTGCCCGTCGACGATGGCAACGCGCAGCTCTTCAGCCTGCGTTGCATTAAACAGCATGCGTTTCATGAATATTCCCTGCGCAGGCACTCACGCAAGGGATGCAGCCAGTATTTGACGGCCCAGAGACTAGTGATGGGCGCTTTCCGAAAGAAGTGTTGGTATAAAGATCATTACAACCGAGATATCAAGCCTACTTCCTGACGTAATTTCACACGAGCCCGGGGGTTTGAGCGCATTAGCGCAACGGATATTTTCTTCCGGGTTGCCATCACGGGCAGCCTGGACAAACTGGAGAGCATCGTGCCGGGTCAAACTTTGCTGCAATATCTCCTGACTGGCTTTGCATCAGGAAATGGAATACTGGTGAGTGCGTTATGCGACTAAATGCATTACCATCGCTGCTTTTTGGTGAGCGAGTTAACCTTGGCTGCGGCCGGTTGACGCGGCATCAGGTCAGGGTCATTACCCTGCCGGCCGGTTCACTTTCCCGCAGCAGCATCACGCGGCAATACTGCCTGTGACCATGGCTTTCCGGAACGCTGTCATCGCACTGAAATGTGCGGTCGAGCGCACGAAGTATAAGCAATATGACTGACATTCGCAAAGACTCCGTCACGTTTCTTGACGTGGACGAGGGAGATTCCGGCCAGCGGCTGGACAACTTTCTGGTACGCATCCTCAAAGGCGTGCCAAAAAGCCATATTTACCGCATTCTGCGCTCGGGCGAAGTCCGGGTGAACAAGGGGCGCAGCGACGCGTCCTATCGCATCCAGGCGGGCGACATCATCCGCATTCCGCCCATCCGTCTGGCCGAACGCCCGGTCAATGACGTGCCGCCGGGCAGTTTCCCGGTGGTGTACGAGGACAATGCCCTGCTGGTGATCGACAAGCCAGCCGGCGTGGCCGTACATGGCGGCAGCGGCGTGTCCTTTGGTGTGATCGAACAACTGCGCAAGGCCCATCCGGACTGGAAATACCTGGAACTGGTGCACCGGCTGGACCGCGAAACCTCCGGCTTGCTGATGCTGGCCAAGAAACGCTCGGCACTGGTAAAGCTGCACGACATGATGCGTGCCAATGTGCCGGACAAACGCTATCTGGCACTGGGTATCGGCCAATGGGACCCCAGCAAGAAAGCCGTCAAGCTGCCCTTGTTCAAGTTCCATACCGCTGATGGCGAACGTCGCGTCAAGGTCGCCGAAGGTGAGGACGGCCAGTTTGCTCACACAAATTTCAGCATTGTGGAACGCTTTGCCGACTTCACCCTGGTGGAAGCACACCTGCGCACTGGCCGTACCCACCAGATCCGCGTGCACATGCAGGCCAGTGGCTGCCCGATTGCCGGTGATGAAAAATACGGCGACTTTGCGCTCAACAAGGAACTGGCACGCAGCGGCCTCAAGCGGATGTTCCTGCACGCGCGCAGCCTGACCCTGCCCCACCCGCTGACAGGCGAGACGCTCAAACTGGAAGCACCGCTGCCTGCCGAGCTGGAAAATTATTTAAAGAGGCTGAGAAGCTGATGGCACGCGCATACGATTTACTGGTATTCGACTGGGACGGTACGCTGATGGACTCCACCGCGCACATTACCCACTCCATCCAGAATGCCTGCCGCGAACTGGGCCTGCCGGTGCCAGACCGCCAGGCGGCCAGCCATGTCATCGGCCTGCGACTGGACCAGGCCCTGCACATGGCCTGCCCTGGCCTCGATGACAGCCAGCACAAGGCACTCACCGAAAGCTTTATCCGCCATTACCGCAGCAGTGACGATGGCGTGACGCTGTTTGATGGTGTGCGCGAAGGCCTGCACGCCCTGCGCGAACGCGGCGTGTTCATGGCAGTAGCCACTGGCAACAGCCGGGTGGGCCTTAATCGCCTGCTGGCGGAAACTGGCCTGGGGCCTTTGTTTGATGCCACCCGCACCGTAGACGAATGCCATTCCAAACCGCATCCGGCCATGCTGCAGGAACTGAGCGACGAGCTGGGTGTGGAGCTGGTGCGCACCGTGATGATTGGCGATACCAGCCACGACCTGAACATGGCACTGAATGCGCGCGCTCATGGCGTGGGCGTGAGTTACGGTGCACACGACGTGAAGCTGCTGCAGGACTGCCAGCCGCAAACCATCGTCCACAGTTTTGCGGAGTTGCAGCAATGGCTGCTGGAACGACTGGACTGATCTGCGATAGCAGCGCGCTGGTCGATAGCGGCCGCGCGGTACGCTTTGAAATCACCGGACCGGATGGCAAGCCACAGCCGGCTATCGCCCTGCGTTATCAGGGCCGGGTGTATGGCTATGTCAATGCCTGCCGCCACATCCCCATCGAACTGGACCTGGAAGACGGCAATGTGTTCGACCTCTCCGGCCAATACCTGGTGTGCAGCATGCACGGCGCGCTCTACCTGCCCAATAATGGCCGTTGCGTCAGCGGCCCCTGCCACGGGCAAAGCCTGCAAGCCCTGCCTTTATATGAAGAAGATGACAAGGTGTGGCTGGATATCATGCCAGACTGATTTTTTGTTAGACTGCCGACATTCGCAATCAAGGCAACTGCAATGAACGACACTCCGAACTGGGAACGTCAACTGGTGGAAAAACTGGCCATGGCGGCCCTGGTGGAACAGCGCCGAGCCCGACGCTGGAAAATCTTTTTCCGCCTGGTGTGGCTGGGCATTATTGGCGGCCTGCTGGCCACTGCCTTCCTGCGCAATGAAGACAAATCGGCCGAAGCCCTTACCGGTGGCGGCCACACCGCTGTCATCAGCCTGGAGGGCGTGATCGACAGCGAGAACAATACCGCCGAAAAACTGAGCGCTGCCCTGGAAGACGCCTACAGCGACCACGGCACGCGCGGCATCATCATCGAGGCCAACAGCCCGGGTGGCAGCCCGGTGTTGTCCGGCATGGCCTATGACGAAATCCGCCGCCTGAAGAAGCAGCATCCGGCCATACCGGTGTATGTCACGGTGCAGGAAGTGTGCGCTTCCGGTTGCTATTACATTGCCGCCGCTGCTGACAAGATTTTTGTCGACAAGGCCAGCATTATCGGCTCCATCGGTGTATTGTCGGACGGCTTTGGCTTTACCGGCCTGATGGACAAGCTGGGCGTGGAACGCCGCCTGAAAACCGCCGGTGAAAACAAGGCGATGGGCGACCCCTTCTCCCCCACCAACCCCAAGCAGGAAGCCATTCGCCAGCAACTGCTGGATGACATCCATCAGCAGTTCATCAAGGCCGTCAAGGACGGACGCGGCAGCCGCCTGAAGAACGACCCGCAGCTGTTTTCCGGCATGGTATGGATTGGTGAAAAAGGCATTCCGCTGGGGCTGGCAGATGGTCTGGGCAGCACCCGCTCGGTGGCACGCGACGTGATCAAGGCGGAAAAGACCGTGGACTACACCCAGCAGGATGACCTGTCCAGCCGTGTGGCACGCAAGATTGGCGTGGAGTTTGCCGGCGGCGTACGCAGCCTGTTCAACACCCGCCTATTCTGACTCTTTACCGTTACGGAGCACCCAATGGCACGCAGAAGACGCCGGCAGGAAGAAGAACACGAGAACCACGAACGCTGGCTGGTTTCCTATGCTGACTTCATTACCCTGCTGTTTGCCTTCTTCGTGGTGATGTATGCCATTTCCTCGGTCAACGAAGGCAAATACCGCGTGCTGTCCTCTGCCATTGTCGATGCCTTTCGCAGTGGCTCCACAGTAAACATCCAGACTACCCCACCCACCGGCGGGGCCAATACCATGATTGAAATTCCCGACACCAAACCGATTGCCAAGGCGGTGAAGGGAGACCACCACATCGACCCGGCCTCCAAGCAGGGTTCACTGGCGGCGGACCTGGCCAAGGTGATGGACCCGCTGGTCAAGGGCGGTCAGGTCAACATCACCCAAAGCCCCAAAGGCGTTACCGTGGACATCCGCGATACCGCCCTGTTTCCGGTAGGCCAGGCATCGCCGAATGACCAGTCGCGGCAGATCATGGCCGGCATGGCTGCCCTGCTGTCCAAGGTGGACAACCAGATCCGGGTGGAAGGCTTCACCGACAACGTGCCGATCAAGACCTCCACCTACCCGTCCAACTGGGAGCTCTCTGCCGCACGTGCGGGCAGCGTGGTGCGTCTGTTCCAGGAAAACGGCATCAATCCTTCACGCCTGGTTGCTGTCGGGCGTGGTGAAAACCTGCCGGTAGCGGACAATGCCACGCCAGATGGCCGCGCCACCAACCGTCGCGTATCCATCACCGTGCTGGCCGAAGACCAGAACGAGGCAGAAGTCTTGCCATCACAACCGTCCACCACTCCAGCACCCGTGGCTACGCCGCCGGCAAAATAACCATCAGCCCAGAACAAAGCCCGTCAGGAGGAGACCATGACCACCCCGATTTCCACCACTGCACTGGAACAGCTGTTTTACAATGCACGCACCCACGGTCACTGGCAAAACCGTGCCGTGAACGATGAAACCCTGCACCAGCTATTCGACCTGCTCAAGCAATGCCCGACCAGCGCCAATGCATCTCCCGCCCGCTTCGTCTTTCTCAAGAGCGCTGCGGCCAAGGAAAAGCTGCGTCCCTTCCTGATGGAAGGCAATGTGGAAAAAACCCTCAGCGCACCGGTCTGCGTGATCGTGGCGCAGGACATGCAGTTTTACGAACACCTGCCGCGCCTGTACCCGCATGCCGATGCCAAGAGCTGGTTTGAAGGCAATGCTGCAGCGATTGAATCCACCGCCGCACGCAACAGCAGCCTGCAAGGCGCTTACCTGATCATGGCTGCGCGCGCGCTGGGACTGGATTGCGGCCCGATGTCCGGCTTTGACAATGCCGGCGTGGATCAGGCCTTTTTCCCGGATGGACGGTTCAAATCCAATTTCCTGATCAACCTGGGCTATGGCGAAGCCGGCAAGCTGCATCCGCGTGCGCCACGCTTCGATTTTGCCGACGCCTGCCAGATACTCTGAACCTCCATTCTGACGGTCAGCCCTCCTGCTGACCGTCAAAACTTCGGTTTCACCGGCCGCCCCGGTTATACTAGCGGCCATATTCACTCCGGAGACGCCGATGCTCTACCCCCTTCTGCGCCCTCTGCTGTTCAGATTTGACGCAGAAACCGCCCACGAACAAACCCTGCACCTGCTGGACAAGGCACACCAGCTGCGCCTGCTCTCACTGGCAACACCGACCGCCACGCGCGCACCGGTCAAGGCCATGGGACTGACCTTTCCCAATGCCGTAGGACTGGCGGCCGGACTGGACAAGAATGGTGACCACATTGATGCACTGGCGGCTCTGGGCTTCGGCTTTCTGGAAATCGGCACCATCACACCCCGTCCGCAGGATGGCAACCCAAAACCGCGCCTGTTCCGTGTGCCGGAGCACCAGGGCATCATCAACCGCATGGGTTTCAACAACCGTGGCGTGGATGTCCTGCTGAACAATGTGCGCAACTGCCATTTCAATGGCGTGCTGGGCATCAATATCGGCAAGAACGCCGTCACCCCGATTGAAAACGCGGTGGACGACTACCTGATCTGCCTGGACAAGGTGTATGCCTATGCCAGCTACATCACGGTCAACATTTCCTCGCCCAACACCAAGAATCTGCGCCAGCTGCAACAGGGAGATGAACTGTCCCGCTTGCTGTCCGCCCTGAAAACGCGCCAGCAACAACTGGCAGACCAGCATGGCCGCTATGTGCCGCTGGCGGTCAAGATTGCCCCGGACCTGGACGACGAACAGATTGCCGATATTGCCCGCCTGCTGACCGTCAACCAGATTGATGGCGTCATCGCCACCAATACCACGCTGTCACGGGTGGAAATTGCCGGTCATCCGCTGCAGGATGAAGCCGGTGGCCTGTCTGGCGCACCGGTACGGGAGCGCTCGACGCAGCTGATCCGCAAACTGGCACGTGAACTGGATGGCAGCTTGCCCATCATAGGTGTTGGTGGCATTTGCAGTGGTGCAGATGCCGTGGAAAAACTGCAAGCCGGTGCTACGCTGGTGCAGCTGTACAGCGGCCTGATCTACCAGGGCCCACCGCTGATCAGCCAATGCAGCCAGGCGATTGCCCGTCACTTGCAACAACAAACCCGAAACTGATTTCGAGGAGCCGAAATGTTCTACAAACTGACTCGATTGACCTTGCTGGGCAGCCTCTCGCTCGGCCTGCTGGCTGGCTGCGCCACCTCCGACTCGGCTGCCGTCTATTCCCAGGGGCAGATGCGCCGCGCTCAAACCGTAGAGCTGGGTACCGTGGTTTCGGTAAACAATGTCAAGATGGAAGGCAAGAACAACGAATTGCTGACCCTTGGCGGCGCCGCCTTGGGCGGTCTGGCTGGCAGTGAGCTGGGCGGTGGTCGTGGTTCGATTGCCGGCGGCATTGTCGGCGCACTGGCCGGTGGCTTTGGCACCCAGGCAGCCCAGCGCAGCCTGGGCACCAAGAATGCCCTGGAAGTGACTGTCCGGCTGGATGGCAGTGGCCGCCTGATTTCCATTGTACAGGATGCTGACATCCCGCTGGCCGCCGGTCAGCGTGTCCGCGTCCTTACCGGCGGTGGCGACGACCGCGTGGTTCCGTACTGAAGCACTCCGCGGTAAAAACAAACAGGCTGACAATGTCAGCCTGTTTTTGTTTCAGCCCGCTCAAGCAGCATCTGGCTGCTGCATCGGTATCCAGCGGCCATCACGCAATTGCTCCAGCGGCCGGTACTGGGATTTGTAAGCCATCTTGCGGCACTCCCCTATCCAGTAGCCCAAATACAAATATGGCAAACCCCATGCCCGGGCAAGCTCTACCTGCCACATCACATTGAATACACCGTAGCTTGCCCTGGCATCTTCCGGCTCATAAAAAGTGTAGACCGCAGACAGCCCATCCCCCAGCCGATCAATCAGGCTGACCATCTTCAATGCGCCGTCCAGACGAAACTCCGCCAGCATGCTGTCCACCCCGCTCTTGAGAATGAACTCCGAATATTGCTGGACATTGTCTTCAGCCATGCCGCCACCGGCATGGCGGAATTGCTGGTAACGGTGATAGAGCTGGTAGTGGTCGTCACGGTATTCCAGCGGCAACAGGCTGACATCCATGGCCTGCAAGCGCTGCCAGCTACGGCGCTGACTGCGGTTTGGGCTGAAGTCCGCCACCGGCAAACGCACCGGCACACAAGACTGGCAGCTGTCACAATACGGACGATAGGTATACAGGCCACTGCGGCGAAAACCCAGTTTTACCAACTGGCTGTATACCGCCGCATCAATGGCTTCAGCAGGAATAGCCACCTGCGAACGCGCTTGTCGTCCGTCCAGGTAGCTACAGGGATAAGGTGCGGTGGCATAGAAATGAATGGCAACCGCTTGCGGGTGATCACGATGGCTCATTGTCGAAACGATAGGTCCACATGCCGTCCGCCTGGGGCTCAAGCGTACTTTGCTTCAGCTTAGCAAGAAATTTCGCTCTTGGAATCAGCATTGCGCCCAGGCTTTCCAGATGCGGGGTGTGCATCTGGCAATCGATCATCTCCACCCCGTGACGCGCCAGGTGACGTGCCATGTGGACGAAAGCAATTTTGGAAGCATCGGTACGGTGCGAAAACATCGACTCACCGTAAAACATCCGCCCCAGCCCCACACCATACAAACCGCCGGCCAGCTCACCATCCATCCACACTTCAAAGGAATGGGCGGCACCCAGTGCATGCAACCGGCAATAGGCATCCACCATGGGCGGGATGATCCAGGTGCCAGCAGCACCCTCGCGTGGCGCAGCACAGGCTTCAATCACTTGCCGGAAAGCCGTATTGATGGTGACGCGGTAGGGACGGTTGCGCAGCACTTTGTCCAGTGAACGCCGGACATGCAGTCGCTCGGGAAACAGAACCATGCGGCGGGAAGGCGACCACCACAGGATGGGTTCTCCCTCGGAGAACCAGGGGAAGATGCCCAGTGAGTAGCCCAGTAGCAGCCGCGCGGGAGACAAATCGCCTCCTGCGGCCAACAGGCCATCCGGCTCGGCCAGTGCAGTGCGAACCGGGGGGAACGCCAGTTCTTGGCCAAGCCAGGGAATCATTACTTGTTTTTGGCGCCGGATTTACCCTGGCAATCGACACATTCGCCGTACAGGTACAGGGCGTGTTCGGCGATGCGGAAGCCATGTTGCTCGGCAATGCGATCCTGCAGCGCTTCGATTTCCGGGTCGAAGAACTCCATCACGCTGCCGCACTTCACGCACACCATGTGGTCGTGATGGCCGCCCTGGTTCAGTTCGTAAACCGCCTTGCCGGACTCGAAATGGTGGCGTACCAGGATACCGGCCTGTTCAAACTGCGTCAGGACACGGTAAATGGTGGCCAGGCCGATATCGATGTTTTCGGCCAGCAGTTTGCGATAGACATCCTCGGCAGACATGTGGCGGTCATCGCTCAGCTCGAACAGGTCGAGAATTTTCAGACGTGGGCCGGTAGCCTTCAGGCCGATATCTTTAAGGTGACTGGCTTTGCTCATCGTGATATAAATTGGGTCGATTTTTGAAGCATGATAAAGCCTTTTTGCGGCTTTGCCTAACATCGCCTTTAAATAATACTCAGCTCATCGGAGTCTCATGCGCGCCCTGATCATTGCTGCCATCCTTGCCCTCGCTGGCTGCACCTCCATGAATCCCCTTCACTGGATCAGCCCTTACAAAATGGAAATCCAGCAGGGCAACTATGTCACGGAAGATGCCGTGGCAAAACTCAAGCCAGGCATGACCCGCTCGCAGGTACGTTTCCTGCTGGGCACGCCTCTGCTCAGCGACCCTTTCCACAGCAACCGCTGGGACTATCCTTACCAGGATACCAAGCAAGGCACACTGGTGGACAAGAAGCTGCTGACCGTGTTCTTTGAAGGCGACACCATGGTACGGGTAGAAGGCACGGCACAACCGGCCGAGCGCGCCGTACTGCCGCCTGATGCTTCCGCTCCCGCCCAGGAAACCGTAAAACAATGAGTGAATTGAATATCGTCATTGTCGGCGCAGCCGGCCGCATGGGCCGTACGCTGATCGAATCCGTCCTTGCCACGCCCGGTGCCCGTCTGCATGCCGCCATTGACCGTGCCGGTTCCGACTTCATCGGTCAGGATGCCGGCCTGTTCATCGGCCAGCAGACCGGCGTGAAGATTGCCAGCGATTTTGCCGCCGCCCTGTCCGGTGCCGATGTGGTAATCGACTTTACCCGTCCGGAAGCCACGCTGGACTACCTGCAACACTGCCAGCAGCACGGCGTGCAAATGATTATTGGCACCACTGGTTTTGACGATGCCGGCAAGGCTGCCATCAAGGCTGCCAGCGAAAAGATCGGCATCGTGTTTGCCTCTAACTTCAGTGTCGGGGTCAACCTGACATTCAAGCTGCTGGACATGGCAGCCCGTGTGCTGAACGAAGGCTACGACATCGAAATTACCGAAGCTCACCATCGCTTCAAGGTGGATGCCCCGTCTGGCACCGCCCTGCGCATGGGCGAGGTGATTGCCGACGCACTGGGCCGTGACCTGAAGCAATGCGCAGTCTATGGCCGTGAAGGCGTCACCGGCGAGCGCGACCCCAACACCATCGGCTTTGCCACCGTGCGGGCTGGCGATGTAGTGGGCGATCACACCGTGCTGTTTGCCGCGCTGGGCGAACGCGTGGAAATCACCCACAAGGCCTCCAGCCGCGCCACCTTTGCCAATGGTGCGGTACGCGCGGCCAAGTGGCTGTCGGAAAAGCCGTCCGGCCTGTTCGACATGCAAGACGTACTGGGTCTGCGTTAAGCCCCGCCAGAAGCCTGCCTTGTACGGCAGGCTTCGCTCCCCACGGCCTTCCCTTCCCTTGCCGATGTCACGCACCCTGCATGTTTGCCTGCCCCTGCTTGCTGCCTTGCTGCTGACCGGGCTGGGCAGCTTGCTGCACGATAGTGGCGTCAGTCTGCACGTCTTGTTGCACCCTTCCTCCCTGCCCGCGCTGGAAAGCCAGTTACTGTGGCAATTACGACTGCCACGCCTGTTGATGGCCGCCTGCAGTGGCATGCTGCTGGGCTGTGCCGGCAGTGCGGTGCAAGCCCGTTTTTGCAATCCACTTGCAGAGCCCGGCTTGCTGGGCATTTACAGTGGCGCCGCCCTGGCCGCAGCGCTGGCACTCAGCCTGCATGCCGGGCTGATGGCTGTATCACTGGCGGGTTTTGCTGGCAGCGTACTGGCATTGAGCTTGCTGCGCGCGCTGGCAGGCCAGGCCAGCGGTTCCCGTTTGCTGCTGGCTGGCGTTGCCATCAGCACCTTGCTGGCCAGCCTGCTGACCTTGCTGATTACCACGCTGCCTGATGGTGCCCTGCGCAGTGTCACTTTCTGGCTGATGGGCAGCTATGCCGGTGCACAATGGCAGCAGGTAGGCTTGATGCTGCTGGCCACCCCGCTGGTCTGGCTGGGCCTGTTCCGTCATTGGCACTTGCTCAATGCCCTGCAACTGGGCGAAGCGGCGGCGTTTCATCTTGGCTTTGATGTACGGCGTGGAAGCTGGCTGATCGTGTTGCTGGCCTCCATGGCCGCAGGTGTGGTGGTGGCCAGCTGCGGCATGATCGGTTTTGTCGGCCTGCTGGCGCCGCATCTGGCGCGATTGCTGCTGGGCAGCGATGCACGACGGCTGCTGTTGGCAGCGCCCTTGTTTGGTGCCTGGCTGACGGTGGGTGCCGACTGGCTGGCGCGCAGCCTGCTGGCGCCGGCGGAGTTGCCGGTTGGCGTGATTACCAGCCTGCTGGGCGCGCCATTCTTTCTGTGGCTGCTGCGTCACGCCAAGGACGAACATGCTTGAACTGCAAGAGGTCAGCCTGAAGCTGGGCAGCAAAACCGTTATTCGCCAGGTGTCACTCCAGGCGCAGCCGGGTGAGTTGTGCGTGATTCTTGGCCCCAATGGGGCAGGAAAAAGCTCGCTGTTGCAGCTGATGTCCGGCTATCGCCAACCGGACGACGGACAGGTATGGCTGGCCGGCAAGCCACTGACTGGTCAAGGTGCGGCCAGTCTGGCCTTGCAGCGTGCGGTAGTGGAGCAGCACCCGGCCCTGCCTGCGGGCTGGCGGGTGTCCGAACTGATTGCCACCGGGGCGTATCAGGCCCCTGCCCCGGTTGGGGACAGCACATGGCAACAGGCAGTGGCCTTGAGTGATACCGGCATGCTGCTGGAACGCACGCTGGGCAGCCTGTCCGGTGGCGAAGCCCAGCGGGTGCACCTGGCACGCGCGCTGCTGCAATTACTGGTTTCTTCCAGTCCCGAACGCTATTTATTGCTGGATGAAGCCACTTCGGCACTCGACTTTGCCATTGCCGATGCCATGGTGGCACGGCTGCACCATATCGCCTGCAGTCTGGGAATAGGCATTGTGGCGGTGATGCATGACCTGAACCTGGCCGTGCGCCATGCCGACCGGGTCTTGCTGCTACGTGATGGCTGCGCCGTGGCCTGCGGCAAGACGGCAGAGGTGATGCACAAGCAGCAGCTGGAAGCCATTTACGGTGTTGCGCTGGCAGAATTGACAAGCCCGGACGCACAGGTCCGGGCCTTTGTACCGCACACTGGCAGCTGAACACTGCGGCTACAGGCGTTGCAGCTCCAGATTGGATTTCACTTCAAAGCGCTGGGTAATGCTGCCATCGCTGTCTGCGCTTTCCAGCCGCACATCAAAGCCCCACAAGCGCCCTACGTGCTTGAGCACTTCCTGCGCACTGCCTTCGTCCAGCGGACGGCGATTGTGCATGGTGTGGCGCAGGGTGAGGCTGCGATCCCCGCGTACATTCACCGACCACACCTGGATATTCGGCTCGCGCGAACCCAGATTGTATTGCTCGGCCAGCTTGCTGCGGATGTCGCGGTAGCCGTTTTCATCATGAATGGCCGACACTTCCAGCTTGTCCTCATGGTCGTCATCACGAATGGCAAACAGGCGGAATTCGCGGATCAGCTTGGGTGACAGGTACTGCGAGATGAAGCTCTCGTCCTTGAAGTTCTTCATGGCGAATTCCAGCGATGCACGCCAGTCTGTACCGGCCAGGTCCGGGAACCAGGCCTTGTCTTCCTCGGTGGGGTTCTCGCAAATGCGCTTGATGTCCTGATACATGGCAAAACCCAGCGCATACGGGTTGATGCCGTTATACCAGCGCGCAGTCACCGGTGGCTGGTACACCACATTGGTGTGACTTTGCAGAAACTCCATCATGAAACCATCGGTCACCAGCCCTTTCTCGTAGAGGCGGTTGAGTATGGTGTAGTGCCAGAAGGTGGCCCAGCCCTCGTTCATGACCTGGGTCTGGCGTTGCGGGTAGAAATACTGGGCGACCTTGCGCACGATGCGCACCAGCTCGCGCTGCCATGGCTCCAGCAGCGGCGCGGATTTTTCGATGAAGTACAGCAGGTTTTCCTGCGGCTCAGCCGGAAAACGCGGTGGTTCACGGCTGGCGTCATCCCGGTCACGGCGCGGAATGGTGCGCCACAGGTCGTTCACCTGCATTTGCAGATACTGTTCGCGCTCTTCCTGCCGCGCCTGTTCTTCGGCCAGCGACAGTTTTTGTGGCCGCTTGTAGCGGTCCACGCCGTAGTTCATCAGCGCATGGCAGGAATCCAGCAGCTCTTCCACCGCATCAATGCCATAGCGCTCTTCGCATTTGCTGATGTAGGACTTGGCAAACACCAGATAGTCGACAATTGCCGAAGCATCGGTCCAGGCGCGGAACAGGTAATTACCCTTGAAGAAGCTGTTGTGCCCATAGGCAGCGTGGGCAATCACCAGCGCCTGCATGGTCATGGAGTTCTCTTCCATCAGGTAGGCAATGCAGGGGCTGGAGTTGATGACGATCTCGTAAGCCAGGCCCATCTGTCCGCGCTTGTAGCTTTTTTCGGTGGAAACGAAATGCTTGCCGAAGCTCCAGTGGTGATAATTCACCGGCATGCCTACGGAGGAATAGGCATCCATCATCTGCTCGGCCGTAATCACCTCCAGCTGGTTGGGATAGACATCCAGCTTGAATTCATCCACCGCAATCTTGCGGATTTCGCGGTCGTACTCGTCAATCAGGTCGAAGGTCCATTCGGACCCGGTGGAAATGGGTGTCATGCTGTTTTCCCCTTGGCTGACAGCCCTTGCGCTCAAGCGCGCGTGGCTGGCTGGCGTTTGAACAGCTCCCGGAAAACCGGATAAATGTCGGAGGCCGAGCGGATTTTCTGCATGGCAAAGTGACGCTGACGCTCCTTGACCTTGAGGTACTCGTACCACAGGTTCTGCGGCTCCCCTTCGGTGATTTCGATGTAGGCGAAATACTGGCAGTAAGGCAGCAGTTGTTCTTCCATGATGCGACCGCAATTGGCCGAATCACTGTCCCAGTTGTCGCCGTCGGATGCCTGGGCGGCGTAGATGTTCCACTCGCTGCTGCTGTAGCGTTTCTTGACGATGTCCGCCATCAGGTTGAGCGCGGAGGACACCACGGTGCCGCCGCTTTCGCGCGAATGGAAAAAGTCCTCTTCATTCACTTCCACCGCACTGGTGTGGTGACGGATGAACACCACTTCGATCTTGTCGTAGTTACGCTGCAAGAACAGGTACAGCAGGATGAAAAAGCGCTTGGCCATATCCTTCTTCTGCTCGTCCATGGAGCCGGACACATCCATGATGCAGAACATCACCGCCTGGCTGGTGGGCTTGGGCTGCTGGATGCGGTTGTTGTAACGCAGGTCGAAGGGGTCGATGAAGGGAATGCTGCCCAGCTTCTCGCGCAACAGATGGATGCGCTTGCGTTGCTCACGCACTTCCTGGGTGCTTTCATCGTCCGATTCCAGCAGCGCGTCCAGATCCTCCTCGGCCTCACCAAGCCGGGCCAGCGTTGGCGCAGCCATGGCCACCCGCCGCGCCAGCGCACCGCGCAAGGAACGCACGATGCTGATATTGGCCGGCGTGCCGTCATTGGTGTAACCGGCGCGCACCTGCTTGAGTTCTTCCACCCCCATCAGCTGGGTCTTGATCAGATTGGGCAACGCCAGGTCATCAAAGAACACATTGAGAAATTCTTCGCGTGACAGCTCGAAGACAAAATCGTCCTCACCCTCGCCATCCTGGCTGGCCTTGCCACCACCTCCACCCCCTCCTCCGCCTTGCGGACGGGCAATGCGGTCACCACGGATGAATTCCTCATTGCCCGGATGCACCTGTTCGCGCACCCCGCCCTGGCCATGATGGAATACCGGCTCGGATATATCCTTGACCGGAATGGACACCTTCTCACCACTCTCGATATCGGTGATGCTGCGTCCCTTTACCGCACGGGAGACGGCTTCCTTGATTTGCGCCTTGAAGCGGCGCAAGAAGCGCTCGCGGTTGACCGCGGACTTGTTCTTGCCGTTCAGGCGTCTGTCTATGATGTGGGACATGGCAACCTCGCTGTTGTCTCCTGCGGCCTGACGGGGCATCCCTGCACACCTGCGCCAAGCCATGCCGGACCTGTCAATTAAGACAGGCCGGGCCAGAATTGGTGCCGCCATGCCGGGCGCACGCACCCGGCAAGCACGGCTTGGTCAGGAGGACTTGCGTACCCGCAGATACCATTCGCACAACAGGCGTACCTGCTTGGCGGTATAGCCCTTTTCCACCATGCGGTTGACGAAGTCTTCGTGCTTCTTGGCATCTTCCACGCTGGCCTTGGCATTGAAGGAAATCACCGGCAGCAGCTCTTCGGTATTGGAGAACATCTTCTTCTCGATCACCGTGCGCAGCTTTTCGTAGCTGGTCCAGGTCGGGTTCTTGCCGCCGTTATTGGCCCGCGCCCGCAGCACGAAGTTGACGATTTCGTTGCGGAAGTCCTTGGGATTGGAAATTCCGGCCGGTTTTTCGATTTTCTCCAGTTCGCCATTGAGCGAGGTACGGTCGAAGATTTCGCCGGTGTCCTGATCGCGGTATTCCTGGTCCTGAATCCAGTAGTCGGCGAAGGTGACATAGCGGTCGAAAATGTTCTGCCCGTATTCCGAGTAGCTTTCCAGATAAGCAGTCTGGATTTCCTTGCCGATGAACTCGACATACTTCGGTGCCAGATACTCTTTCAGGAATGTCAGGTACTTTTGTTCCTGCTCAGCCGGGAACTGCTCACGCTCAACCTGCTGCTCCAGCACATACAACAGATGCACCGGGTTGGCGGCTACTTCCTGATTATCAAAGTTGAACACCTTGGACAGGATCTTGTAGGCAAAGCGGGTGGAAAGCCCGTTCATACCCTCGTCCACCCCGGCATAGTCGCGGTATTCCTGCAGCGACTTGGCCTTGGGGTCGGTGTCTTTCAGGTTGTCGCCGTCGTACACCTGCATCTTGCTGAACAAGCTGGAGTTTTCCGGCTCTTTCAGGCGCGACAGGATGGCAAACTGGGCCATCATTTTCAGCGTTCCCGGTGCGCATGGCGCATTGCCCAGGGAAGAGTTGCGGATCAGCTTGTCGTAGATCTTGATCTCTTCGGTCACGCGCAGGCAGTACGGCACCTTGACGATGTAAATACGGTCGAGGAAGGCCTCGTTGTTCTTGTTGTTGCGGAACTGTTTCCACTCCGACTCATTGGAGTGGGCCAGCACGATGCCATCGAACGGAATGGCACCAAAGCCTTCGGTTCCCTTGAAGTTGCTTTCCTGGGTAGCCGTCAGCAGCGGGTGCAGCACCTTGATGGGGGCCTTGAACATTTCCACGAATTCCAGCAAACCCTGGTTGGCCAGGCACAGGCCACCGGAGTAGCTGTAGGCATCCGGATCGTCCTGGGCATATTTTTCCAGCTTGCGGATATCCACCTTGCCCACCAGCGAGCTGATGTCCTGGTTGTTTTCATCGCCCGGTTCGGTCTTGGCCACGGCAATCTGGCGCAGCACCGAGGGATAGCGTTTCACCACCTTGAACTGGCCGATATCACCATTGAACTCGTGCAGCCGTTTCACCGCCCATGGGCTGGGGATGGTTTTCAGGTAACGGCGCGGAATGCCGAATTCTTCTTCCAGTATGGCACCGTCTTCTTCCACGTTGAACAGGCCCAGCGGCGACTCGTTCAGCGGGCTGCCCTTCAGGCAGTAGAACGGCACTTGCTCCATCAGCTCTTTCAGCTTTTCGGCAATGGAAGACTTGCCGCCACCCACCGGCCCCAGCAGGTAGAGAATCTGTTTCTTCTCTTCCAGCCCCTGGGCGGCATGGCGGAAATAGGCCACCACCTGCTCGATCACCTCTTCGGTGCCGTAAAACTCACGGAAGGCAGGGTAAACCTTGATGACCTTGTTGGAGAAAATACGCGACAAACGCTGGTCGTGGCGGGTATCCACCAGCTCCGGTTCGCCAATGGCCGCCAGCATGCGTTCGGAGGCGGTGGCATAGGCAGAGGAATCACGCTTGCAGATTTCCAGATACTCCTGGATGGTGTATTCCTCTTCACGGGTTTTGTCGTAACGGGAGGCGTAGTGGCTCAAGATATCCGGGTGCATGGCTCTCTCCTGGCTGGTTGCAGAGGTCCACACGGTGTGCGTGATGCACCCGCCGTCCCCTTGCAAAATTTAGAGTACTGACTGGCTTTCAGATTCTCTTTTTTTGGGTATAGCACATGCAGGGAAGAGCAAGAGCAAAAGCAACAAAACAATTGAAAACACTAAAAAATCTAGATAAGTGTCTGAATTAGATAGAGAATTTTCTTAGTATGACTAAAGAAAAAACCTGGAAAATGAGTTTGCCATTGGCATGGCGAATTTTTTATCTTTTAAAATCAAAGACATAAAAAACCCCGACTAAAAGTACTGGGGTTTTTATAGATGTATCAATTTGTAAGCAGCTGTTTCAGCTTTTGCGCTGGATGATGCGCGTGCCAATTTCATAGACCTGGCCACGCTTCACCTCGTTGCAGCGCCTGACTTCCACTTCCGCAGCCAGCGGCTTGCCCGGCAAACCACCCACGGCAGGGGCCAGCACAATCACCGACAGGCGTTCGCCATGCTGGGGGACGTAGGAGCAACGAAAGGCCATGCCGTCCACTGAAAGATCAACACACTCGCCATAATGTGTTTCACCGGTGTGCAGCGACTTGATGCGTGCCTTGCAGCCCATCTGCAAGCGGCGCGCACCGCGCCGTTCGTGGTAGGGGTCAAACGGCGGCACCAGGCAATCTCCCGTCCAGATGGGCAGCCAGCCAATGCAGGCCGACAATGGACTTGCTGTCGCAGATTTCCCCGCTCAGCGCCATTTGCATCACCTGCTCCAGCGGCAGGGTGAAGACTTCCAGAAACTCGCCTTCATCCAGTTCGCGCTCACCCAGTTCCAGATCCTCGGCCAGGTAGTAGCTGATCTGCTCGTTGGAATAACCGATACAGGGATACGCCGTGCCCAGATGCAGCCAGCGCCCGGCGCGATAACCGGTTTCTTCCAGCAACTCGCGTCTGGCGGTCAGCGCCGGGGCTTCGTCGGGGTCTATCTTGCCAGCCGGAATTTCCACAAACTCGCGACCGGCGGGATAACGGTACTGGCGCTCCAGTACCAGCTGACGGTCGGCCGTGAGAGCCAGAATGGCTACCGCACCGGGGTGCAGAATATACTCGCGGCTGGCCTCGGCGCCATCGGGCAGCAATACCTTGTCCTTGTGTACCTGCAGAAAACCCCCTTCGTACACCAATGCGGTTTGCAATTGCTTTTCAACAAGATCCACGTGCTGCCTTTCTTTTCTTCCAGTTACGCACTACCGTCCAGCGCCAGCCCAGCATCACCAGCACATAGCCAGACACCGACAACAGCAGCCCCAGGACCATCAAGCCCAACAACAAAGGCCAGCCCAGCAGTAACAGCCAGTCAAGCAACTGGCGGCTCCATTGCCACAGGGTCTGGTTCTCCCAGAGTGGAGGCTGGCTCATTGTACCTGCTGCGGGGTCCCCCAGTAACAGCAGTCCGCAGGAATAAGCCAGAAAATAAAGTGGCAGGATGGTGAGCGGGTTGCTGTACAGCGTTGCCAGCAGGGCAGCCGGCACATTCACTTTCAGGCAGAACGCCAACAGCAAGGTGGACAGCCGCTTGGGTGGGCCGGGGAGCAAACCGGTGCATAGCCCCAGTGCAACACCGCGCGCTACTTTGCGCCGGTTCAATGCCCAGTAGGCCGGCTGGTCCAGTAATGGCCCCAGCCAGCGCAGCAAGGGGCGCTGCAACAGGTGGTGACGCCCCTTGCTGACACGTTGCAGCAGTTTTCGCAAAGCGGACATGAAGATGATGCTTCCCGTTGTCGTAATGCCACACCAGCAGCAGCCTGCCGCTAAAAGATGTTGTCAAAGCCGGCGGAATAATTTAAACAAGCGTTTGAATTAATCGCATGCAATCAAACCGCCTTGCGTTCACGGCTATTCGACCCGGAAAACCCGGGCAGCGCAACCTACAGGAGAAACACCATGCCCGCATACAAAGCACCATTGCGCGACTTTGACTTCGTACTGAACGAACTGATCAAGGTGCAGGACATCATCCCGCAGCTGCCCGGCTACGAAGAAGCCACCCAGGACATTTTCACTTCCTATCTGGAAGCTGCCGCCCAGTTCTGTGAAAGCGAGCTGGCCCCCTTGAACCGCCAGGCCGATGAAGAAGGCTGCCAGTTCGACCCCAGCACCAAGGCCGTCACCACCCCGCCGGGCTTCAAGGAAGCCTACAAGCAATATTGCGAGCTGGGCTTTCCGGCGCTGGACTGTGACCCGGCCTATGGCGGCCAGGGCATGCCCAAATCACTGGCTTTCCCGGTGATGGAAATGCAGTGTTCGTCCAATGTGGCTTGGTCGATGTATCCGGGTCTGTCGCACGGCGCCTATGCCGCCATTCACGCCCACGGCAGTGATGAACAGAAAGCCACTTACCTGCCACGACTGGTGGATGGCAGCTGGACCGGCACCATGTGCCTGACCGAGCCGCACTGCGGCACCGACCTGGGCTTGCTGAAAACCCGTGCCGAGCCCAATGCCGATGGCAGCTATCGCATTACCGGCACCAAGATTTTCATTTCGGCTGGCGAGCACGACATGTCCGACAACATCATCCACCTGGTGCTGGCCCGCTTGCCGGATGCGCCGAAGGATGTGAAGGGCATTTCGCTGTTCATCGTGCCCAAATTCCTGGCAGATGGCCGCCGCAACACCGTGGCCTGCGGCAGTCTGGAACACAAGATGGGCATCAAGGCCAATGCCACGGCGGTGATCAATCTGGATGAGGCACAGGGCTGGCTGATTGGCGAGGCCAACAAGGGCCTGGCCTGCATGTTCACCATGATGAACGCCGCTCGCCTGGGTTGCGGCATGCAGGGCCTGGGCATTGGCGAAGCGTCCTTCCAGGGCGCACTGGCTTATGCACGAGAACGCCTGCAAATGCGTGCGCTGACCGGTGCCAAATGCCCGGACAAGGCAGCAGACCCCATCATCGTGCATCCGGATGTGCGGCGCATGCTGCTGACCCAGAAAGCCTATACCGAAGCCGGCCGCGCATTGACCGCCTTGCTGGCCTTGCAACTGGATATCGAAGACAAGCATCCGGATGCCGCACAGCGGCAGGATGCGGCAGACCTGGTGGCCCTGCTCACCCCGGTGGCCAAGGCCTTCATGACCGACAATGGTTTTGAGGCGGCCAATATGGGCATGCAGGTATTTGGTGGCCACGGCTTCATCCGCGAATGGGGCATGGAGCAACTGGTGCGCGACAGCCGCATCTCGCAAATCTACGAAGGCACCAACGGCATCCAGGCCATCGACCTGCTGGGCCGCAAGGTATTGCTGGATCAAGGCCAGAAACTGCGCAAGTTCACCAAGCAAATTCACCAGTTCTGCCAGGCCAATGAAGGCAATGACAAGCTGGCCGACTACATTGCCCCGCTGTCCAAATTGATGAAGGACGTGGGCGAAGTGACCATGGGCGTGGGCATGGCCAGCTTGCAGAACAAGGACGAAGCCGGTGCCGCGGCCACCGACTACCTGCGCCTGATCGGCCATCTGACCTATGCCTGGTTGTGGGCGCGCATGGCTGAAGTGGCACATGCCAGCCTGGGCAAGGGCGATGATGCCTTCTACCAGGCCAAGATTGCCACCGGTCGCTTCTACATGGCCAAACTCTTCCCCGAAGTGCATACCTTGCTGGCGCGCATCAAGAGTGGTGCTGCACCGCTGATGTCGCTGGACGAAGAACACTTCGCTTTCTGATTGATTGCTGGCTCTACCCTTTGCACGGCCCTGCGGGGCCGTTTTTTTTGCCCGACTGCCGCCAAGTGGCTGTCGGAAAACAAAAAAAAGCCCGGACAACCCGGGCTTATGAATAAAGGAATGAAAAAAAGAGAGCTCGTACTCTCGGTTTCATTCTAATCAAAACCGTCACGCACTGTCATGCTTTTTGCATGACAGCACGGGCAAGCAAGTACTCATGCCCAGCAGAAACCAATGCAACTCAAGCCTGCAAATACACCACATGACTATGCGTGTACTCGTACAGGCCATGCTTGCCGTCAGCCCCACCGATGCCGGATTTGCGCACTCCGGCATGAAAACCTTGCATCGCTTCAAAGTTTTCCCGGTTGATGTAAGTTTCGCCAAAGTCCAGTTCACGCATTGCCTGCATCGCCTTGGCCAGATCGCGGGTATACACGGATGAAGTCAAGCCGTACTCGGAATCATTGGCCAGGGGAATGGCCTCCTCCATGCTGTCCACCACCTGTATGGGCAATACCGGGCCGAATATCTCTTGCTGCATGACCTCCATCTGCCCATGGCAGCCGGCCAGCACCGTTGGCTGGAAATGGAATCCGGCACCCAGATCCGCCACCTGGCCACCGGTAATCAGCTGCGCCCCCTCCTGCACCGCCTGCGCCACTTTTGCCTGCACCCTTTCCAGTGCCTGACGGTTGATCAGCGGCCCCATGTCGATATCCGCCACCGCCAGCGGGTCGCCATAGCGGGTTGCCGCCATCGCGCTGGCCACCTTGTCGATGAAAGCATCCGCCACCTTACGCTCGACATAGACCCGTTCGGCACAGTTGCACACCTGACCGGTATTGATGATGCGAGAAGCGTGAATGGCCCTCGCCGCCAGATCGAGGTCGGCATCAGCCAGTACGATGGCAGGTGCCTTGCCGCCCAGCTCCAGATTCAGTTTGGTGATATGCGGGGCTGCCGCTGCCGCAATGCGCGCGCCGGTTGCCACACTGCCGGTAAAGCTGATCATGTCGACGTCCGCGCTGCCAGCCATGTCAGCTCCGGTCGCCCCCCGGCCATACAGCACATTGAACACCCCGGCCGGCAAGCCTGACTGCGCTACCAACTGGCTGAACAGATGGCAGTTGATCGGCGTTTCCTCGCTGGGCTTGATCACGATGGTATTGCCGGTCAGCAAGGCCGGAGCCATCTTGCGGGCAATCAGAAAGAAAGGAAAATTCCAGGGCAGGATGCCGGCCACCACGCCCAGCGGTTTGCGCAGCAGGAATATCTGCTCGCCGGCCCTGTCGCTGCTGATGACTTCTCCTTCGATGCGTCTGGCCCATTCGGCCATGTAGTCCAGGTAATCGGCCGTAAAGCCCACTTCAACCTTGGCCAGCGCCAGGGTTTTGCCTTGTTCTGCGCTAATGGTACGGGCCAGTACATCCACTTGCTGACGAACAAGGGCGGCAATACTGCGCAGATAAGCTGCACGCTCGATAGCCGGTCGCGCAACCCAGTCACGCTGAGCAGCACGGGCAGCACTCAGGGCATCAGCCACCTGCTGCGTGGAGGCCTGCGGAGAATGGGCCAGCATCTGGCCATTGGCCGGATTACTCACCACATGGTGATCGGCCCCTTCGATAAAACGGCCATTGATGTAATGACGCAATTGCTGAATTTCAGACATCGGAATGCTCCTGAAAAATCATGTTGCCATGCTGGGCGCACATCACCAGCATGGGCTCTTGCCGGGGGATGGTTAATAGCCCTGCTTGCTGGTGACAGATAAAGAAGAAGCACGGAAACGTGCCAGGCTGGCCAATGCCGCCTGACGCAGCAGCGGGATATCAATACTGATGGCAATAAAGCTGCAACCCCACTCGGCATAGCGGCGGGCATCCTGCTCATTGGGTGCCAGAATGCCGCAGGCCTTGCCCTGCGCCAGGCAGCTGTCAATGACGTGGCGGATGCTGTGCTGGACGTCGGCATGGCTGGCATTGCCGGCGTGGCCCATACTGGTGGATAAGTCGGCCGGGCCGATAAAAATGGCATCCACCCCTTCCACAGCAGCGATCTGCGCCGCGTTTTCCACCCCGAGTGAAGATTCGATCTGCACCACGAGGCACAGCGCCTGATCGGCCTGCGCTATGTAATCCGCCACTGCATCCCAGCGGGTGGCGCGGATCAGTCCCCCACCGACACCACGTATCCCCGCTGGCGGGTAACGCATGGCCCGCACCAGCGCTGCGGCCTGTGCTGCGCTCTCCACCATCGGCACCATCAGGGTTTGCGCACCGATATCCAGCACCTGCTTGATCAATGCCGGGTCGCCATGCGGAATGCGCACCACCGGATTGACAGGATAGGCCGCCAGCGCCTGTAGCTGTCCCAACAGCGTGGGCACGGTATTGGGGGCGTGTTCGCCATCGAGCAGAATCCAGTCATGGCCGGTGGTCGCCAGGATTTCCGCGTTATAGGCGGAAGCCATGCCAGCCCAGATACCGTACCGGGGTGATATTGATGACCTCTGCTGCAAGGCAGATTTGAAATGATTGTCTGGCAGCTGCATGGACAACTCCTATTGCAAATTGACATACATACCGCCATCCACCAGCAGGCTGGCCCCGGTGACATAACGCGCCAGGTCTGAGACCAGGAACACCGCCGGGCCGACCAGATCCTCCGGCTGCCCCAGCCGCCCCAGCGGGATGCGGTTTTGCATGTAGTTGCGCTTATGCGGGTCGGCCAGGTCCTCCCGGTTGATGTCGGTTTCTATGGTGCCCGGCAGCAAGGCATTGCAGCGGATGCCAAACGGTCCCAAGGCAATGGCGCAGGACTGCATCAGCGACAGCAAACCGGCCTTGGTGGGGGTGTAGTGGGTTTGCATGCCACCGCCCACCAAGGCACTGATGGAACTGACGGCAATGATGGCACCGCCCTCGCCCTGCTGCTGCATCTGCCTTGCGGCCGCCTGTACCGCAAAATAGGCACCGTTGAGATTGGTATTCACCGTGCGGTAATACGTCTCGTGCGGCATGTCCAGAAAGGCATGGAAAGGACAGATGCCTGCATTGCTGATGAAGACATCCACTCCGCCCAAGTGCTCCACGGCCATGGCAATCAGCGCGGCACCGGTGTCCGGGTCGCCGATATCACCCGCCTGATCGGCCACTTTGCGCCCCAGGACCTCAATCTGGTGACGCAGGGTCAGGATGTCATCCGCACTGCTGCGGCCACTGTGGCCCAGCATCACATCCGCCCCATGGCGGGCACAGCCCAGTGCAATGGCCCGCCCTATGCCACGGGACGCCCCGGTAATCACCACTCGCTTACCTGCTAACAACATCGCTTTGTCTCCTCAGGAATACCGGCGATACAAGCCCGATGTGCTACAGCAAACCCTTGATCCCATGCCCACCACCGCAGGCCGGGACCAAGGACAAATCCCGTCTTTGCCAGCCGTGCTTAATGGACTGCACTACCAAAACCCACCATGCCGATGGCGGCAATAATGACCACAATGCCCAGCAACAGGACGCGGCGTGTTTGCGGCGCAGTGCCGCGCCATTCACCCAGGCAGACACCCCACAGATTGGAAATCAGGATGATGAAAGACATGTGCAGCACCCAGGAGCTGGTGGGGTTATGCAAGCGGCTTTCGCCCATGCCGTAGAAGAAGAACTGCAGATACCACAGCAAGCCGCCCAGCGCGCACAGCAGGTAATTGCGCAGCAAGGGAGTATTGCGATTGACGAACTCGCCCAGACTGCGACGGCGCAAGGACAGGTGCAGACACCACAACGCATTGGTGGTAAGGCCACCGAGCATGATGACGGCAAAGGTCAGATTGTTCATGAACAGGGAATTGGCACCGTGCGCTACCGCGGCCAAGGCCAGTGGTTTGCCCGCATTGATGCCATAGCTGAAGCAGGCACTCAGGCAACCGGACACCAGCGCAACCGCGATGCCCTTTTTCATGTTGAATTCCTGAACCGCACTTTGCTTGGTTGCCAGATCGACTTCGCGCTCCTTGCGCATGCCGGCCACCCCGCACAACACGATGCCGATCAGCGAGCCCAGCACGCCCAGCAACACCATCTGCCCACCGCTGCTGAGCAGCATCTGGCTCAGGCGCAAACCATCCTCGCGGCCAAACAGATCATTGAACAGCGGCGGCATCAGGGCACCCAGAGCGGATGTCAGGCCCATGATGATGGACATGCCCAGCGACAGGCCGATATAGCGCATGGCCAGGCCAAAGGTGAGGCCACCGATGCCCCATAACACGCCGAAGAAATAGGTCCAGCCCAGCGTCCCGCTGTCTGCCGCCTCAAGGATGGAAGCAAAACCCGGAATGGTCAGGGCAATGGCCAGCCACGGGGCAATCAGCCAGGAAAACAAGCCACCCAGCAGCCAGAAGTTTTCCCAGGACCACAGCCGCACGCTGCGATACGGCAGATAAAAACTGGCGGACGAAAACGAGCCGATGAAATGAAACAACAGGCCCAGCAGAATGATGGCCATCTGGCTAGTCTCCCAATTGGTAAAAACGCCAGGCGTTGTCGGCAAACATGGCACGACGCTCATGTGCCGCTGCCTGCGCCAGCAAATTGTCATAGGCCTGCCACAGCCTGCGGTAGGAGGTGTACAGGCTGCACACCGGGAAATTGGAAGCAAACATGCAGCGTGCGCTGCCGAAGGCGTCGATGGCCTCGTACACCAGCGGCCGCAGACTGTCCTCGGTCCAGTGGTGGTCGAGCATGCCGAAACCACTCAGCTTAACCTGCACATTCGGGCAGGCTGCCAAGGCCCGCATGCCATCCCGCCACGCGCGCCAGCCGGCAGGGGCATGGCGATCCACATACATGCCGGTATGGTTCAGCGCAAAGCGCACCGCCGGATAACGCCTGGCCAGCGCAGCAGCTTCCTGCATTTGTGAGGGGTATATTTGCAATTCGAAGATCAGGCCGTGGCGTTCCAGCAAGGCCATCCCGCACTGCCATTGCGCCTCGCGCATGTAGTGGCGGCCCACGTAGTCGAACTGTGGGTCGGCATGCACGTTGAGAATCTGCCGCACGCCACGTACGCGGGTGGAAGCTGCCAGTTGCCGGGCAAGCTGATCTGCCACCTGAGGGTTGGCCAGATCGAGAAAAGGCAGCAAAGCAACTGGCAAGGTATCGCCAGACAAGTCGAGCATGTGTTCCAGTTGACGGGTTTCCTCCAGTGCATCCGTCGCATTGGCTTCGATATGCACCACGCCCACCAGCTCGATATCGGCCTGCTCAGCCAGCTGTCTCAAGTCCGGCAACAGGAAGTCACGTGCCAGCGCGGCGTAATCACCCAGCAGATTGGGCTTGCGCCGGGTCAGCCAGGGGTACTGCCCTCCCCCCAACCACCAGAAATGGCAATGGGCGTCTACGATGCGCATGACAGCCCCTCCCCCGTACTCAGCACAAACATGCTGCGCAAGCCTACCTGTACCGGCGAAAGGTCTGGCTGGGTCACCATGATGTCGGCCATATAGGCCCACCATTGCTGCATCACCGGCAGGCTGGGCAGTTCAGCCAGCCGGTCGGGCTGCCGGCAATACAGCACGGCAAACAAGGCGTCGTCCTTGTCATCATGAAAAATGCGGTACTCGACAATGCCGGCATCCAGCAGCGCGCTGCGCAGTTCCGGCCAGATGGCGGCATGGCGCCGTTGATATTCCTCGGCTTGCCCCGGAAACAACTGCATGCGGAAAGCCAGGGTGCAAAGTGTTTGTCCATGCGTCATCTCAGCCTCCCGGAGTGTGCAGGTAGGGGCGATGCAAGGTGCAGGCGGGATTAAGCTCCACGCCGAAACCGGGACGGTCCAGCCGCGATACCGGCATGCGGCCGTTTTCCGGCACTGGCTCGTGCAATAGCTGTGGACTGAACATCGGCACCACCTGATCGGCCTGCGGTGCCATCATCAGGAATTCGGCAAACGGGCTGTTGTGACGGGTGGCGACAAAGTGATAGCTGTACACGCTGGAGCCATGCGGAATCACCAGCGCCTGATGCGCATCGGCCAATGCCGAGATTTTCAGCAGTTCGGTAATGCCGCCACACCAGCCGACATCGGGCTGGATGATGTCGCAGCAGCCCATTTCCAGCAGCATGCGAAAACCCCAGCGCGTGGCCTCGTGCTCGCCGGTGGTACACAACATGCCCAGCGGCAGTTGCTGCCGCAAGGCGGCATAGCCCCAGTAGTCGTCCGGCGGCAGTGCTTCTTCTATCCATTTCAGGCCAAACGCCGCAGCCTCCTGTGCCAGACGGGTGGCGTAATTCAGGTCCAGGCTCATCCAGCAGTCGATCATCAGCCAAAAGTCCGGGCCTACCCGCTCGCGCATGCTGGCCAGCAAGGCCAGGTTTTTTTGCAGGCCGTCCTCCCCCTCCGCCGGCCCGTGGTGCAGCGGCATTTTCCCGCCGATGAATCCCATTTCACGGGCCAGGTCTGGCCGTGCACCTGTGGCATAAAACTGCAGCTCGTCCCGCACCGCACCGCCCAGCAACTGGTACACCGGCTCCTGCCGCACCTTGCCCAGCAAATCCCACAAGGCCAGATCCACCCCGGAGATGGCATTGAGCACCAGGCCCTTGCGTCCGTAAAACAGGGTGCCGTGATACATCTGGTCCCAGATGCGCTCGATATCGCAGACTTTGGCCCCTTCCACGAAACGCACCAGATGGCGCTCGACGATGAAAGCTGCCGGTTCGCCGCCGGTGGTCACGGCAAAACCGACATTGCCGGCGCTATCCTCAACTTCCACCACCAGCGTGCCCAGCACATTGATGCCAAAGCTGCGTCGGCTTTGCCGGTAGGCCGGGTATTTGGACATCGGCGTGGCGATGTGGTCGTCTATCCAGTGGCCATCGGCCTGATCGTGATAATCCGCACCACCCCCTCGCAAGGTAAAGGCACGGACGTGTTTGATGACTGGCATTTGCTTCATGGTGAACTGCTCCGACGTTGAATATCCGAATCCAAGCTGATCAGAAAAAAATCAATATCCGGGATGAATTTACTGGAATGACTTGCGAAATTAATCACAGCCAATAATAAAAACCGACATAAGAATATTCACCCCCTTCAATCAGGAATTATCCTTATTTTCTTTGGTAAATATCAGGCCTTTGATGACACTCAGAAAATAAGCGGCAGCAGCAAAACTACGACATACTCGAAGAACCATCCAATTACATTTAATTAACTGGCAATACCTTCTGCTTATGGATAAAACTGCCATGCTGCCAGCAACACAGTACCGTCATTTACTGCAACGCCTACGTTACAAGCATTTGCAAATGTTGGTGTTATTGGGGAATAACCAGAATATGAAACGCACGGCGGAAGGCATGTATATGTCGCAACCAGCGGCCAGCCGCATGTTGCAGGAAATCGAGGATATGTTTGACTGCCGGCTGTTCGAGCGTCTGCCACATGGCATGCTGCCTACCGCACTGGGCATGGAGCTGGTCAAATTTGCCACCCGTAGCCTGCATCATCTGGAAGGCTGTATGGAGACGCTGGCACTGCAGAAGAAAGAAGGCTTTGGCTACTTGTCAGTGGGTGCCATCATGGGTGCGGCACCCGAGCGGGTCATGGCGGCAATTGCACGTTTGAAACAGGAAAGGCCCCGGCTGTGCATCCGCGTGATGGGAGACACCAGCGACGAAGTGGTGAACTTGCTGGAACAAGGACGTATCGACCTGGCCATTGCCCGGCGCAGCCCGAAAACCGAAGATGCGGCTTTTGATTTTTGGCCAATGGGTAATGAAGTATTGCGACTGGTGGTGGCTAAACACCATAGTTTATTGCAACAGCAACATATCGAATTGCCGGTATTACTACGAAACTGGCCATGGATATTACAAGCGCCCAGCAGCCCGGCACGCATGGCATTGGAGCAATATCTGCTGCACGCCGCACTGCCCTTGCCCGGTAATATCATCGAGAGCAATTCGGTTTACTCCATGCTGCAACTGATTCAACGCACCAATGCGGTGATGCTGTTAGCGGAATCTGCCATGTCAGACTATCTGGAGATGGGCATCGTGCAGATATTGCCAATCAAGGTAGACATACCACTCCCTCCTTTTGGCATCTTGACGCGCAAGCATGAACCACTTAGTGCCGAACAACAGGATTTCATTTCATACCTGCATCAATCCTGAACCATGACCACCACATGGCAGTAAAAGAAAAAGCCTCCGCATGGAGGCTTTCAGGTATGGCATGCACCAGCCCGCAGACCGGCAGAAAACTCAGTTGCTGCCGCAGCAGGCCTTGTACTTCTTGCCGCTGCCGCAAGGGCAAGGGTCGTTGCGGCCCACCTTTTCGCCTTCACGGCGAACAGTGGCCGGAGCCTGTGCCTTGGCGCGCCAGTAGTTGAATACGGCAATCAGTGCCTCAGGAAGTTGTTCCTTGCAGTCTTCCTTTTCCTCGTCGGTAAAAGTGACCAGGTCTTCGCCGTCTTCTTCCTCGAACATGCCGCCCAGCACCAGAATCGGCATCAGCAGGTCTTCGAAGCCTTCATCGTCCGCCGCTTCGAACCAGTCGGTATCCACCACGTCCAGTGCGTAGAGATAGGCATTGCACCACGGCCAGTAGTCGGCTTCATCGTCTTCGCTATCACTGTCATCGTCGGCGTAGAGGATCAGGTCCAGCTCGCGGCCATCGGCCAGCACATGGGCGGTGACATCAAACAGCTTTTGCAGCAGGGCTTCCAGCTCCGCCTGTTCTTCGGCATTTTCAAAAGCCGGGGCATCGCCCAATACTTCGGACAGCCACATGCTACGGTCGGCGGCATCCGGTCCGCTGGCCAGCGCGGCAAAGAAGCCTTGTACTTCGTCCGGGCGCATGGTGCTGCCACTGATCGACAGGGGCGTCAGCAACTGTTCCAGCCGGGCCAGATCGGCGTCATTGAATACGATATCAGTCATGGTGCGCTCCTAGCGGTCAGATTGAATGGGCGCATTGTAGCGAAAAAAGCCCCGGCTCGCCGGGGCCTGTGCATACAAAGTTTGATCCACCTGCGTTTATGCGGTCTGACTGTCGTTCAGCCCCAGTTTTTCCTTCATTTGCTGGCGCATGACGAATTTCTGGATCTTGCCGGTAATGGTCATGGGAAAGCTGTCGACAAACTCGATGTAGCGCGGAATCTTGTAATGGGCGATCTGGCCCTGGCAGAAGGCGCGCATGTCGTCGATGCTGGCGGTTTCGCCATCGCGCAGCTTGATCCAGGCGCACAGTTCCTCGCCAAAGCGGTCGTCCGGCACGCCAATCACCTGCACTTCCTGAATCTTGGGATGACGGTAGAAGAACTCCTCCACCTCACGCGGGTAGATGTTTTCGCCGCCGCGAATCACCATGTCCTTGACCCGGCCCACGATATTCACATAACCCTCGGCATCCATCACCGCCAGATCACCGCTGTGCATCCAGCCGGACCGGTCGATGGAGTCGGCGGTTTTCTGCGGGTCGTCCCAGTAGCCCAGCATCACCGAATAGCCACGGGTCAACAGCTCGCCGGTTTCGCCATGCGGCACGATGTGGCCATCGTTATCGACAATCTTGACCTCCACATGCGGATGCACCTGCCCGACGGTGGACACGCGCTTGTCCAGCGGGGTGTCGGCACTGCTCTGGAAACTGAGCGGGCTGGTTTCCGTCATGCCGTAGCCAATGGTGACTTGCGACATGTGCATCAGGGTGGTGACGCGCTTCATCACCTCGATGGGACAAGGGCTGCCGGCCATCACTCCCGTGCGCAGGCTGGACAGGTCGAATTGCGCGAACTGCGGGTGGTCCAGCAAGCCGATGAACATGGTGGGCACCCCATGCAGCGCGGTACAGCGTTCTTCCTGCACGGTTTGCAGCACGCTGAGTGCATCAAAACTTTCCGCCGGGAACACCATGCATGCCCCATGCGTGAGGCAGGTAAGCGTGCCCAGCACCATGCCGAAACAGTGGTAGAGCGGCACCGGGATGCACAACCGGTCGGCCGGGCTGAAGCCCATGGCCTGTCCGGTAAAGAAGGCGTTATTGAGAATATTGTGATGCGACAGCGTGGCGCCCTTGGGGCTGCCGGTGGTGCCGGAGGTGAACTGGATGTTGATGGCATCATCGAATTGCAGGCGATCACCCAACTGCTGCAAAGCCATCCGCTCGGCTGGGGTCGGTTCTGACAACAATTCGGCCATACCCAACATGCCCGGCGTGGCCTGCTGTCCCATGCGGATCACCCATTCCAGCTTGGGCATGCGGGCGGCCTTGAGTTGACCAGGCTGGCTGCCTGCCAATTCAGGCAGCAAGTCTTGCAGCATCTCGATGTAATTGCTGCTCTTGAAGCTGGGCGAAGCAATCAATGCACGGCAACCTACCTTGTTGATGGCGTATTCCAGCTCGGCACGGCGGTAAGCCGGGTTGATATTCACCAGCACCAGCCCGGCCTTGGCGGTGGCAAACTGCGTCAGCACCCATTCGGCGTTGTTTTGCGACCAGATGCCGATGCGCTCGCCCGGTTCAAGGCCAAGACGCATCAGGCTGCACGCCATCCGGTCCACTTGCTCCTGTAACTGGGCATAGCTCCAGCGTATGCCTTGCTGGCGTACTACCAGGGCGTCCCGCTGGGCGTGGTGCTGGCAGGCTTGGTCAAACATCTGGCCGATGGTCTTGCCAATCAGTGGCTGCTGCTTGGCTCCGTGCACGTAGCTGGCGTGCTGCATTGTGTGTCTCCTTGTTGTGGTCTCTTTATCCGGATGCGTCGTTTCCCTTGCGACGGCAGCCACGCTGCATGGCGCGGCCCATTTTTCTGGCATTAATCCCACAAGTTGACGATTACGTAAACGTAATACGTCTATCATGATGAGAAGCCGTGGGAAAAACGCTACAATCCGTATAAATACTGAAAGCAGATACCATGACAGAACAGGAAGTCTTCACCATTTCGGATCTGGCGCGTGATTTTGACGTCACACTGCGCACCATCCGCTTTTACGAGGAACAAGGGCTGATCGAGCCGCAACGCGATGGCCGCCAGCGCGTGTTCACCCGCCGCGACCGCGCCCGCCTGCGGCTTATCCTGCGTGGCAAGCGCATTGGCCTGTCCTTGTCGGAAATACGCGAAATCATTGATCTGTATGATCTGGCCCGCGATGAAGCCAGCCAGTCGCTCAAGTTGCTGCATTTGCTGGTGGCCAGGCGCGAGCAGCTGGAAGAACAGCGGCGTGACATCGACGTGGTGCTGGCGGAAATCGACGCGCTGGAAAAACACTGCCGTGGCGTGATCGACCAGATGACCACCAAGGCCGACAACCCCGCCTGAACACCTGCCCTCGTGCAGGTTTTTTTACCACACCATATTGACGCTTACGTAAACGTAATTCAATATTCAAAGCAGTAACGCGACCATCACAATAGCCCGTCAGGCACCGCCGCCACGACCGGCACCGAGGAGAAACACCATGTACAGCAGCCTGCGTTTTGACCACGGCGACACTTACGACATGTTGCGCCAGAGCGTGAAGGATTTTGCCGACGCCGAAATCGCCCCGCGCGCCGCCGATATCGACCGTGACAACCTGTTTCCGGCCGACCTGTGGCGCAAGTTTGGTGACCTGGGCTTGCTGGGCATCACCGCCGAAGAAGAATACGGTGGCGCCAATATGGGTTATCTGGCCCACATGATCGTGATGGAAGAAATCAGCCGTGCCTCGGCCTCAGTCGCCCTGTCCTACGGCGCGCACTCCAATCTGTGCGTCAACCAGATCCGCAAGAACGGCAGCGCCGAACAGAAAGCCCGCTACCTGCCCAAGCTGATTTCCGGCGAACACGTGGGCGCGCTGGCCATGTCCGAACCCAATGCCGGTTCCGATGTAGTCAGCATGAAGCTGCGCGCCGATAAAAAAGGCGACCGTTATGTACTGAACGGTAGCAAGATGTGGATTACCAACGGCGGCGATGCCGACACCCTGGTGGTGTATGCCAAGACCGACATCAATGCCGGCCCCAGAGGCATCACCGCCTTTATCGTGGAAAAGGGCTTTGCCGGTTTCTCGCACGGCAGCAAGCTGGACAAGCTGGGCATGCGCGGTTCCAACACCTATCCGCTGTTCTTCGACAACTGTGAAATCCCGGCCGAGAATGTACTGGGCGGCGAAGGCAATGGCGTGAAAGTGCTGATGAGCGGGCTGGACTACGAACGCGCCGTGTTGTCGGCAGGTCCGCTGGGCATCATGCAGGCCTGCATGGACATCGTCGTCCCCTATCTGAATGACCGCAAACAGTTTGGCCAGGCCATTGGCGACTTCCAGCTGATGCAGGGCAAGCTGGCCGACATGTACGTCAAGCTGTCCGCCAGCCGTGCTTATGTCTATGCCGTCGGCCAGGCGCTGGACCGTGGCGATACCGGCCGCCAGACCCGCAAGGACGCTGCCGGGGCCATTCTGTACGCCGCCGAAAACGCCACCCAGATGGCGCTGGATGCCATCCAGTGCCTGGGCGGCAACGGCTATATCAATGAGTACGCCACCGGCCGCCTGCTGCGCGATGCCAAGCTGTATGAAATCGGCGCGGGTACCAGTGAAATCCGCCGCTGGCTGATTGGCCGCGAACTGATGGCCGAGACACGCTAAGAGCCGGATAAAACGCCTGATGCCGCGTTGCGCCGCCTGGCCGTACCCAATGTACTGTCTGCGGCGGCGCACCTTGCCTCAGCCGCTTTCTCCACGCTCTTCGTTTTGCCTTGCTTTACTTGGCTTTGAAAAAACCTGACGGATCGGCACAAAAACAAGAGGCTCTCCATGCCAGTCATCGAATCCAAACTCTCCCCCCGCGCGCCGGACTTCCAGGCCAATGCCGACAAGATGCGTGCGCTGGTGGATGACTTGAAACAGAAAGTCGCCACGGCAGCACTGGGCGGCGGCGACAAAGCCCGTGACAAACACACAGCCCGTGGCAAGCTGCTGCCGCGCGAGCGCATCAACCTGCTGCTGGACCCCGGCGCGCCCTTTCTGGAACTGTCCCAGCTGGCGGCATTTGGCATGTACAACGACGATGCGCCGGGTGCCAGCCTGATCAGCGGCATTGGCCGCATTGCCGGGGTGGACTGCCTGATCATCGCCAACGACGCCACGGTCAAGGGTGGTACTTATTACCCGATGACGGTGAAAAAGCATCTGCGCGCGCAGGAAATCGCCAGGGAAAACCGCCTGCCCTGCGTCTATCTGGTGGATTCCGGCGGGGCCTTTTTGCCGCTGCAAGACGAAGTGTTTCCGGACAAGGAGCACTTTGGCCGCATCTTCTACAACCAGGCCCAATTGTCTGCCGCCGGCATTCCGCAAATTGCCGTGGTGATGGGCAGTTGCACCGCGGGCGGCGCTTATGTACCGGCCATGTCGGACGAAACCGTCATCGTCAAGGAACAAGGCACCATCTTTCTGGGTGGCCCGCCGCTGGTAAAGGCCGCTACCGGCGAAGTCGTCACTGCAGAAGAACTGGGTGGTGGTGATGTGCATGCGCGCATTTCCGGAGTGGCCGACCATCTGGCGCAGAACGACGCCCATGCGCTGGGCATTGCCCGTCGCATCGTGGCCGACCTCAACTGGCACAAACAAGGCGTGCTGGACCGCACCGAACCCAAAGCACCACGCCATGCCGCCGAGGAAATCTACGGCGTGATTCCGGCCGACCCGAAAAAGCCGTTTGATGTGCGCGAAATCATTGCCCGGCTGGTAGACGATTCCGACTTTGACGAATTCAAGCAAAACTACGGCACCACGCTGGTAACCGGTTTTGCCCGGCTCAATGGCTGGCGCGTAGGCATCATCGCCAATAACGGCATCCTGTTTTCCGAATCGGCCCTCAAGGGAGCGCACTTTGTAGAACTGTGCTGCCAGCGTGGCATTCCGCTGATTTTCCTGCAGAACATCACCGGCTTCATGGTGGGCAAGAAGTATGAAAACGGCGGCATTGCCAAGGATGGTGCCAAGCTGGTTACCGCCGTGGCCTGCGCCAGCGTACCCAAGTTCACCGTACTGATTGGCGGAAGCTTCGGGGCTGGCAACTACGGCATGTGTGGCCGCGCTTACAGCCCGCGCATGCTGTGGATGTGGCCCAACAGCCGCATTTCGGTGATGGGCGGCGAACAGGCCGCCGGGGTGCTGGCACAGGTCAAGAAGGAACAACTGGGCGATGCTTTCACCGCCGAGCAGGAAGAAGCACTGAAAGCACCGGTACGCGAGCAATACGAACGCCAGGGCCACCCTTACTACGCCAGCGCCCGGCTGTGGGACGACGGCATCATCGACCCGGCCCAGACCCGCGATGTTCTGAGCCTGGCACTGGAAGCCGCCCTGTCCGCGCCCATCGAAAAAACACGCTTTGGCGTGTTCCGCATGTAAGGAAGTGCCATGAGCCAGTATCAGACTCTCGATATCCGTCATAACGGCAGCGCCGCCACTGTGTGGATGAATCGCCCGGAACTGCACAATGCGCTGAACGAAACCCTGATTGCCGAACTGACCGCCGCCTTCAAGGCACTGCAACTGGACGACAGCGTGCGTGTCATCGTGCTGGCCGGACATGGCAAAAGCTTTTCCGCCGGGGCTGACCTGGACTGGATGCGCCGCGCCGCCGGTTACAGCGAGGCAGAAAACCTGGCCGATGCCCAGCGACTGGCCGCCATGCTCAAGGCCATTTACCGCAGCCATAAACCGGTGATCGCCCGCATCCACGGCCCGGCCATTGCCGGTGGCACCGGCCTGGCTACCGTATGTGACATTGCCATTGCCACCGAAGCCGCCCGCTTTGGCCTGACCGAAGTGCGGCTGGGCCTGATTCCGGCCACCATCGGCCCTTATGTGGCCGATGCCATCGGCTGGCGGCAGGCACGGCGCTACTTCCTGTCGGCCGAGCGCATTGACGCCGCCACCGCCGCCCGTATCGGACTGGTGCATGAAGTGGTCGCCGCGGACATGCTGGACCAGCGCATCGCCGAGATCGCCAGCGAACTGGCCAAAGGCGCACCACGTGCGCTGGGGGCCGCCAAAGACCTGCTGGCCGAACTGCATGAAGGCTCACCCTGGGATGACGACCTGCTGGCCGACACCGCCAGCCGCATTGCCAGCACCCGCAGCGGCGCAGAAGCCCGTGAAGGGCTGGCCGCCTTCTTCGACAAACGCCCGCCCGCCTGGCAACAAGAACAATAAGGACGCCGCCATGTTCAAGAAAATACTTATTGCGAATAGAGGCGACCAGCAGCCGCAAGGCTGCGCAGCTGCGCAGCAACATCGCCTGACGGCGCGCCTGCGCCGTGGCGATTTCGCCGCGGGAGACTGCCATGTTTAAGAAAATCCTCATTGCCAACCGCGGCGAAATCGCCTGCAGGGTAATCAAGACCGCGCGCCAGCTGGGCATTGCCACCGTAGCGGTCTATTCCGACGCTGATGCCGATGCCCGCTTTGTCAGACTGGCCGATGAAGCCTGGCGACTGGGTCCGGCTCCGGCGGCGGAATCCTATCTCAAGGCCGGGCTGATTCTGGACATTGCCCGCCAGAGCGGTGCCGAGGCTATCCACCCCGGTTATGGTTTTTTGTCGGAAAACGCTGATTTTGCCGCCGCCTGCGCTGCCGCAGGTATCGCCTTTATCGGCCCGCCGGCCAACGCCATTGCCGCCATGGGCAGTAAATCTGCCGCCAAGGCACTGATGGAACAAGCGGCCGTACCGCTGGTGCCCGGCTATCACGGCGAGCGCCAGGAGCCGGATTTCCTGCACCAGCAGGCCGACCGCATTGGCTATCCGGTACTGATCAAGGCCAGCGCCGGTGGTGGTGGCAAGGGCATGCGCATTGTCGAGCGCAGTGAGGATTTTGCCGCTGCGCTGGCATCCTGCCAGCGCGAAGCAGCCGCCAGCTTTGGTGACGACAAGGTGCTGGTGGAGAAATACCTGCCACGGTCGCGCCATGTGGAAATCCAGGTGTTTGCCGACAGCCTGGGCGGCTGTGTCTACCTGTTCGAGCGTGACTGCTCGGTGCAGCGCCGTCATCAGAAAGTACTGGAAGAAGCCCCGGCACCGGATTTGCCGGTCAGCACCCGGCAGGCCATGGGCGACGCCGCCTGCGCCGCTGCGCGTGCGGTGGGCTATGTCGGTGCGGGAACAGTGGAATTCATCATGGCGGTACAGGACGATGGCCGCCCCGGTGACTTTTACTTTATGGAGATGAACACCCGTCTGCAGGTAGAACACCCGGTGACCGAAATGATCACCCGGCAGGACCTGGTGGCCTGGCAGTTGCAAGTAGCCGCCGGTCAGCCGCTACCGCTGCGGCAGAACGAGCTGCAGATTCACGGCCACGCCATCGAGGCCCGTATTTATGCGGAAGACCCGGACAAGGGCTTCCTGCCAGCCACCGGCCAGCTGATTCACCTGGCCCCCCCTGCCGAAAGCGCACAGGTACGCATCGATACCGGGGTGGAACAAGGCGACAGCATCAGCCCCTTCTACGACCCGATGATTGCCAAGCTGATTGTCTGGGGTAAAAACCGGGCTGCCGCCTTGCAACAGCTGGACGCGGCACTGGCGCAGTATCAGGTGGCCGGTGTCACCACCAATATCGCTTTCCTGCGCCGCATTGTGCAGCACCACAGCTTTGCCAGTGGTGCAGTGGATACCGGGCTCATCGCCCGCTATCAGGAAGAATTGCTGCCACCAGCCACTCCGGCCAGTAGTGCTCAGCTGGCTGTGCTGGCGCTGGCCCAGACGCTGGGCGCGCAGACGGACTTCCCGGTGCGCGCGGGCTGGCGACTGAATGGTCAGCTGGAAACCGTCCAGCAATTCATCCACGGCGATACCCTGCACAGCGTCAGCCTGCGCCATCTGGACCACGGTTTTGCCGTGACGGTGGCAGGACAGACATATCAGGCCGCAGCACGGCTGCAACACGGTGAATGGCATGTCACGCTGGACGGGCAACAACTGCGCGCCACCGTCATTAGCCAGCAGCAGCTGCGGGTGTTGTTCCTGCAAGGCGAACGGCTGGAAGCAAGCTGGGTGGACCCGTACGCCGCCAGCACCGAAGAAGTGCATGGCGCCACCCACCTGAAAGCACCGATGCCTGGGCGGGTAGTGGCCTTGCTGGCCAGTAGCGGACAGCAGGTGAGCAAAGGTGAGCCCCTGTTGATTCTGGAAGCCATGAAAATGGAGCACACCATCCATGCCCCAGCCGATGGCACGGTGAATGCCTTTTACTTTGGTGCTGGTGAACAGGTATGCGATGGCGACGAGTTGCTCGACTTCGACGCCGACTGATCCGAAGGACAACACGCTATGCCAACCGTAAAAATCGTCGAAGTCGGCCCGCGCGACGGGCTGCAGAACGAAAAGCAGCAGGTGGATACCGCCAGCAAGCTGGAACTGATTCGCCGCCTGGCTGCCAGCGGCCTCACCACCATCGAGGCCGGGGCTTTTGTCTCGCCCAAATGGGTGCCGCAAATGGCCGACAGTTTGCAAGTATTGCAGGCACTGGACCTGTCCGGCCCGGTGCATTACCCGGTGCTGGTGCCCAACGACAAGGGCATGGAGCAGGCACTGGCTGCTGGCGTGCGCGAGATTGCCGTGTTTGGTGCGGCCAGTGAAAGTTTCAGCCAGAAAAACATCAATGCCAGCATTGCCGAAAGCCTGGCCCGCTTCGACAGCGTGATGGCTACAGCACGGCGCGAGGGCATCCGCGTGCGCGGCTATGTGTCCTGTGTGGTGGATTGCCCCTATGAAGGGCCGATTGCCCCGGCCAAGGTGGCAGAAGTGGCGGCCCGCCTGCTGGACATGGGCTGCTACGAGATTTCACTAGGCGACACCATCGGCACTGCCACCCCCAACCGGGTGCTGGACATGCTGAATACCGTGAGCAAGCTTGTGCCAATTGCACAACTGGCAGGTCACTTCCACGATACCTACGGCATGGCCATCAGCAATATTCATGCGTCTTTTCAGGCAGGCATCAGAACATTCGATTCCTCGATTGCCGGGCTGGGCGGCTGCCCGTATGCTCGTGGGGCATCCGGCAATGTCGCCACCGAAGACGTGTTGTACCTGATGCATGGCCTGGGCGTGGACTGTGGCATAGACTTGCCGACACTGGTGCAAACCGCCTGGTTTGCCGCCGGCCTGCTGGGCCGCGCCCCCACCTCGAAGGTGGCGCAGGCCATGGCAACGGCCCACTGAGCAGCCACGGCAAGGCCGCAAAAACAAAGCAAGAAAAGCAAGCAAGGTAAAGAAAGAGGAGAACCATGCAGCAGCCCACCCAGCCCATCTGGCAACCATCCGCCGAACGTATTGCAGGCTCCCACCTGCATGCCTTTACCCGCCTGGCCGAAGCAGCCTATGACCGCCCGCTGCCGGATTACCAGACGCTGTGGCAAGCCAGCGTGGACGACCCGGGCCGCTTCTGGGCGCTGGTGTGGGATTACTGCGGAGTAGTAGGCGACAAGGGTGGTAGTGCGCTGGAGCAGGCGGACAATATGCTGGCTGCACGCTTTTTCCCCGAAGCCCGCCTCAATTACGCAGAAAACCTGCTGCGTCACGATGGCGATGGCACCGCCCTGGTGTTCTGGGGGGAGGACAAGGTCAAATCCCGCTACAGCTGGCAGCAGCTGCGCCAGCTGGTGTCCCGCTTGCAGCAAGCCATGCAGGCAGCCGGCATTGTGGCGGGCGACCGCGTAGCCGGTTTCCTGCCCAATATGCCGGAAACCGTGGCCGCCATGCTGGCCGCCACCAGTCTGGGCGCGGTATGGACCAGTTGTTCGCCCGACTTCGGCATCGACGGTGCCATCGACCGCTTTGGCCAGACCGAGCCCAAGCTGCTGTTCTGCCCGGATGGCTACTGGTATGGCGGCAAGCCAATCGACATCCGCGACAAGATGCAGGCGCTGGCAGCAGGCCTGCCTTCGGTACAGCAGTTCATTGCCGTCCCCTACCTGGGGGAAACCGCTGCCTTTGCCGCAAGCCTGCCGCGCACTATCACACTGGACGATTTCATTGCCCGCTTCGCTGCGCGTCCCTTGCAGTTTGTGCGGGTGGAATTCAACCATCCGCTGTTCATCCTGTATTCCAGCGGCACCACCGGTAAACCCAAGTGCATCGTGCATGGCACCGGCGGCACCCTGCTGCAGCATCTGAAAGAACACCAGCTGCACGCCGACATTCACCATGGCGACCACCTGTTTTACTTCACCACCTGCGGCTGGATGATGTGGAACTGGCTGGTATCCGGCCTGGCCAGCGGCGCGGCGCTGATGCTGTATGACGGCTCGCCGTTTGCCAATCAGGGACACATCCTGTGGGAATATGCGCAGCAATGGCAATTCACCCAGTTTGGCACCTCGGCCAAATACATCGACGGCCTGCGCAAGATCAACCTGACTCCTGCCACGCAATACCGGCTGGATGCACTACGCGCAGTGTTCTCCACCGGCTCGCCACTGATGGCGGAAAGCTTTGACTGGGTATACGCCAACATCAAGCTGGACATCAATCTGGCCTCCATTTCCGGCGGTACCGACATTGTGTCCTGCTTTGCCCTGGGCTGCGCCAAGCTGCCGGTATACCGTGGCGAGCTGCAATGCCGCGGCCTTGGCATGGCGGTGGACATCTTCAACAGTTACGGCAGGCCGGTGCGGCAGGAAAAGGGCGAACTGGTATGCACCCGCCCCTTCCCCTCCATGCCGGTGGGGTTCTGGCAGGACGAGCAGGGCAGCAAATATCGTCAGGCCTATTTTGGCCGCTTCGATAATGTGTGGTGCCACGGTGACTACGCTGAAATCACCGCTCACAACGGCATGGTGATTTATGGCCGTTCCGACGCGGTGCTCAACCCCGGTGGCGTGCGTATCGGCACGGCGGAAATTTACCGCCAGGTGGAAAGCTTCCCGGAAGTGGTGGAAAGCCTGGCCGTGGGCCAGCGCTGGCAGGACGACGAGCGCGTGGTGCTGTTTGTCCGGCTGCAGCAGGGCCATGTGCTGGATGACGCGCTGGTCAACCGGCTGCGCGAACAGATCAAGCGTGGTGCCAGCCCGCGCCATGTCCCGGCGCGCATCATTGCCGTCACCGACATTCCACGCACCATCAGCGGCAAGATTGTCGAACTGGCGGTGAAAAACGTGATTCACGGCGAGCCGGTGAATAATCTCAGTGCACTGGCCAACCCGGAAGCACTGCAGCTGTTTGCCAATCTGCCGCAGTTGCAACACTAGCCGCTCAGGGCCTCCCGGCGGGAGGCCCGGCTGTCCTTGAGAGTGATCAAGGCATATCTTCTGCCACTGGCGCAGGCTGTCTGCCTGACCGTTAACAGCCACCACCATGAAACGCAGCGCAGCCCTTACCCCACTCTCCCACGACCATCACCATGCCCTGTCGCTGGCCATGCAGGCCGGCAAAGCGGCACGGCAGGATGATGCTGAAGAGTGGCAACGCGTCGCCCGGAGGCTGATCCAGCATTATCAGGACAGCTTGCAAGCCCATTTCGCCCAGGAAGAACGCCTCTTGTTACCTGCGCTGTCACAAGCGGGGCAGCAGGCTGCGGTTGACCGCACGCTGGCAGATCACGCCCATTTGCATGCCCTGCTGCAACATCCGCAACTGGCCTCGGCAGCCATGCTGCAAGCCTTTGCCGATGCCATGACTGCCCATGTCCGCTTTGAAGAGCGCGAGCTGTTTGTGCTGGCAGAAAGCCTGCCGACAGTGATGGCTGCCCTGAATCAGCACGGGAAGGACCAAAAGCAGACAGGCCGCATGCGGTGCGGCCTGTCGTCATCATGATGGGTCCTGATGATGTGTTCTGCTATGCGGCTAGTGCGGCGAACGCTGGAACAAGCCGAACAGCTCGTACTTCTCACGCGGCCGTGCACCTTGCCACAACAAGTTCCAGCCCGGCTCGGCCAGGCCCTCGGTACGAGAGCGCATCAACAGGCGGTAGTCGCAGGGGCTGCTTTCGCCAGCCGGATAAGCCACCAGATCAATCCCGCCATAATAGTGCCAGCTGATGCGCGCCATCATGTTCTCGCGCTCTGTAGCAATGCAGCTGCTGCCATTGAGTACCGCCGGAGGCACGTTGCGCAGCATGCTTTCCACCACCGGGCGATAGCTCTTTGCCGCATCCAGCCATGGCAGCCACAGGCTCAACGCCAATCCCCAGCACAAGGTAAGCCCGGCAGCCCAGTTGGTAATGGCTTGCCGACCACGCACATGGCTGCGGGTGACCGCCCATATCCAGGTGATGGTGGCCAGAATGGCAAAGATGGCGGCCAGCAGCGAAACATGTGGCACATAGTAAGGGCTGAAGTACTGCGCCCGCCCCGCCAGCCGTTCCGGCCAGCCATAGTTCATCGCCGCCCAGCCCGCCCAGATCAGCAGGCCGAACACCCCGAATGCCATCAGACCGAACCAGTTGAGAAAGGCAGCAGCGCCACGGCGCAGATTATCCAGCTCCACCGCAGCGAGCAGGGACAGCGGCAACAGCAGCGGCATGGCGTAATCCATGCTCTTGCGCACCGACAGCGTCAGCATGATCAGCACCACGGCAAAGAACATCAGCGGCAGCTGCAACATGGGCAGTTCGTACTTGCGGTTGCGGTACAGCGTCCAGGCTGCCAGCGGCCAGGCCGGCCAGGCAAACCAGATGGTATTGAAGGTGTAGTAGCCAAAACCGTGAAACAGCCCTACCTTGCCAAAGCCGTCCAGCGGGCCCAGCGCATGGTGTTCCCACCACAGGCGGAACAGTGCCGGATAGCTGCGGGACAGCTCCAGCGGCCAAATCAGCGCCACAGGCACAGCCACCAGCAAGGCCATCAGCACGGTGATGACATAGCGCTTGTTGCGCCAGGCGGCAAAGGCCGGCAAGAACAGCACGACAGCCCACACCAGCATCACCTCCAGCAGGCTGGCACTCAGGAACAGCGCGGCGCTGCCGGCACCCAGAATGGCACCAGCCAGTCCGGGAGAGCGCAGGGTGAGCGACAAGGCATAAAAGGCGGCAGCAAAACCGGTAAAGCTGGCTACCATCGGCGTCATCTGGTGGCCGGTGACAATCAGCCCCAGACAGCCAATCAGGATCATCACCACGCTGCGTCCGTGACGGCGGCCAATCAGGTCACGCCCGGTCATGCCCGCCAGGGTGAGGCCCAGGGTCATGAACAGCGGCGTTGCCAGCCGCGCGGCATCATGGGCAGGGAGCAGCCAGGGGGAAAACAGCTTGGCAAGTACAGTAGCCACCCAGTAATACAGCGGTGGGGATTCCAGATAGGGCACGCCCTGGATGGTGGGCAGCAGCCAGTTGCCGCTGCGCAGCATGCCATCCACTACAGCCATCACATAGGGTTCGTCAGGCTTCCACGGGTCGTGACCGATGATGCCCGGCCACAGCCAGACAAAACACAGCAGCAACAAGACCCAGGGCTTTTCGGTGGGAACGGGGACAGTGGCGTTTTGCGGGGAGTACGTCAGCATCGAGGCGCGCGCCAGTTGGAGTAAAGCGTCATTTTAATGTGCAAGCACACGCAGCGGAAATGAAAAAAGGCAGCCTGGGCTGCCTTTTTTCCAAAGCTTACAAGCTTAGCGCTTGAAGAAGCCACCGAACTTCTGGTTGAACTTGTCGATACGGCCGGCGGTATCAACAATCTTCTGCTTGCCAGTGTAGAACGGGTGGCAGCTGGAGCACACTTCAATGTGGAAGGCGTCCTTGCCCATGGTGGACTGGGTGGTGAAGGTGTTACCGCAGGAGCAGGTAACCGCAACTTCTTTGTAATTCGGGTGGATATCAGCGCGCATGATGAGCTTCCTTGGTTACGGGTACAGGGGTTTTGCCTGTACTACTTGGTGAAGGGGTGCATTATCCGCGCTTTATCAGCACTTGACAAGTCGCGGCAAACTAAAAACAGCGGTGCGGGCCATACCCGACCGCCGTCGCACGCCCAAGACCAGGTAAAACTCAGGCACGACGCCAGCTGGTACCCTGGGCATTGTCTTCCAGCACCACACCCTTGGCGATCAGCTCGTCACGGATACGGTCAGACTCGGCCCAGTTCTTGCTGGCGCGGGCATCACGACGGGCCTGGATCAGCGCTTCGATCTGCTCGGCAGTCAATTCGCCCTCCCCGGCACCGGCCTTGAGGAATTCCTCCGGTTCGCGTTGCAGCAGGCCCAGCACGCCACCCAGGTCCTTCATCAGGCGAGCCAGTTGTACATCGCGGCTCTTGTTGACTTCACCAGCCAGCTCGAACAGCACGGCAACGGCTTCAGAGGAGCTGAAGTCGTCGTCCATTGCCGCCTTGAAGCGCGCAGCGTAAGGGTTGCTCCAGTCGATGCCCGTGCTTTCCGGCAAGTCCAGGCCACGCAGCGCAGTGTACAGACGGGTCAGGCCCTGCTTGGCATCGTTGAGGATGCTGTCGGTGTAGTTGACCGGGCTGCGGTAGTGGCTGCGCACGATGAAGAAGCGCACCACTTCCCCGTCGAAATGCTGCAGCACATCGCGGATGGTGAAGAAATTGCCCAGCGATTTGGACATCTTTTCGCCATCGACATTGATGAAGCCGTTGTGCAGCCAGTAATTCACATACTGATGGCCATGCGCGCCTTCGGATTGGGCGATTTCGTTTTCATGGTGCGGGAATTGCAGGTCTTCACCACCGCCGTGGATGTCGAAATGCTCGCCCAGATGGTGGCAGCTCATTACCGAGCATTCGATATGCCAGCCCGGACGGCCTGCACCCCACGGGCTGTCCCAGGACGGCTCGCCGGGTTTGGCAGCCTTCCACAGCACGAAGTCCAGCGGGTCGCGCTTGTTGGGGTCGATTTCCACGCGCTCACCGGCGCGCAGCTTGTCCAGCGTACGGCCGGACAGCTTGCCGTAGCCTTCAAACTCGCGCACCGCGTAATACACATCGCCATTAGGGGCCGGATAGGCCTTGCCATTGGCAATCAGCTGTTCGATCAGCGCAATCATGCCGCCCACATGGTGGGTGGCGCGCGGCTCATGCGTTGGCGGCAGCAGGTTCAGCGCGGCGGCATCCTGGTGCATGTCGGCAATGGTTTCCGCCACCAGCTGGTCCGGGGTGATGCCGCGCTCCAGTGCACGCTTGATGATCTTGTCTTCGATGTCGGTGATGTTGCGCACGTAGTTGACATCGTAGCCGGAGGCCTTGAGCCAGCGGTAGATCACGTCAAAGGCGGCCAGCATGCGGGCATGGCCGATATGACAGAGGTCGTACACCGTCATGCCACACACATACATACGCACCTTGCCCGGTTCGATGGGATGGAACTCTTCTTTCTGGCGAGTCAGGGTGTTGTACACGTTCAGCATGATCTAGATAACCTGTGCTTGGGTAAAAGGGGAAATTGTAGCAGAGTCGTCAAGCCCCCGCGAAGCGCCTGCACACTGCCCGACAAGCGATGCGCAAAATGCAAAACCGGGCACATGGCCCGGCGGCTTGACCAACGAAAGCTGACAGATGGGGTCAGACCGGTGGCCATTCAATACGGCGGTAGTCTGGCAAGCCTTGACGGAAAGGTGGCATGCGCTCGCCCTCCATCAGCGGCAGCAGGTAGTCGAGAAAGGCCTGGGTCACGCCATAGCCGTCGGCGGAGATAAAGTGCGATGGGAAAGCCTTTTCCAGATCCCCAACATCAGAGAGCGGAAACGCCGCCACTTCCCAGCGGTATGGGTGATCGGACAGACGGCGGATGCCCGCCATCACGCCGCTGCGGCCCGCCTGCAGCCATTCCACGCCCTTCTGCCCCATCTGGTAAGCCTGGGCGGCATCGGTGGCCGACACCAGATGCCCGGCTGCGCGTTGCAGGTAATCCACCTGCGCCACATGGGCGGACAGGCCGCGCTCGCGCTTGAGCAGCGCCGCCAGCCAGCTCCCTACCCCGCCCAGTTGCTCATGCCCATACACGGCCGAGGCATTGGCCTCGGTGACAAAGCGCCCGGCGGCATCCACCAGGCCTTCTGCCACCGAGATGGCGCACTGGCCATGCGCCGCCAGGCTGGCATCCACTGCGGCCAGAAACTTGCCCTGATCAAACGGCACTTCCGGCAACAACACGATATGCGGTGCCTGCCCACCGTGAATGCGCGCCGCAGCCGGTGCCGCCGCCAGCCAGCCGGTATGGCGGCCCATGGCTTCCATGATGAACACCCGGCCCCGCCCCATGCTGATCATGTCCATGCCGACTTCCAGCATGGTGCTGGCCAGAAACTTGGCCGCCGAGCCATAGCCCGGGCTGTTGTCGGTGCCGACCAGATCGTTGTCTATGGTCTTGGGCACACCGATCACATGCAGCGCATGACCGGTATGGCGCTGGAAATCCGCCAGCCGGGCGGCGCAGCCCAGCGAGCCGTTGCCGCCATTGATCAGCAGATAATGAATGCCGTGACGTGCCAGCACCGCTTTCATGCGCAGCCAGTCTTCGGGACATTCGTCGAAACGGCCTATCATGCGGCGGCTGACGCCAAAATGCCCGCCAGGCAGAAAACCCAGCTGGGCGATGTCGTGATCGGACACGCCATCGGTATTCACCAGCCGGTCCTCCAGCAGGCCAGCCAGTCCGTCGCGGGCGGCATACACCGAGATGCCTAGCTTGCGGGCGGTTTCTATCACCCCTTGCGCCGAGGCGTTGAGTACTGCGGTGGGGCCGCCGGATTGCAGGTAAAGCAGACGTGGCTGGTTCATCACACTTCTCCGCAAAGCAAGACTGAATGGTTTTGATGCTAAGCAGGACAGGTGTAGCAGGCAAATTACATCGCGCCAAAGTCGACGTGCATCAAATGCTGCGCTGGCGAAGCTTGTCAGTGCCTGCTTAACGGTGTAGCCCAAGCAGCAGGCATGAAAAAAGCGGGCTACATGCCCGCTTGAGAGAGATTCAGCACCAAGTCGGGTAAGTAAATGCTTACTTACCCGCTAGGACAAAAAAATCACTTGCTCCAGGTATCGCGCAGACCCACAGTCCGGTTGAACACTGCACGCACACCTTGCTGATGGTCGTAACGGTCGGTGACAAAGTAGCCCAGGCGCTCAAACTGGAAGCGCGATTCCGGGGCTGCCTTCAACACGGCGTCTTCCACAAAAGCAGTGACGGTTTTCAGCGATTCCGGGTTGAGGAACTGGCGGAAATCCACATATTCGCCATCTTCGCCACGCACGGCATCCGGACGCGGCTCGGTGAACAGGCGGTCGTACAGGCGCACATCAGCCTCGATAGCATGCGCAGCCGATACCCAGTGAATCACGCCCTTGACCTTGCGGCCTTCCGGGTTCTTGCCCAGGGTGTCGTGGTCGATGGAGCACTTCAGTTCCACCACCTTGCCATCGGCATCCTTGATCACTTCATCGCACTTGATGACATAGCTGTAACGCAGGCGCACTTCGCCACCGGCGGTCAGGCGCTGCCACTTGGGCGGCGGCACTTCGGCAAAGTCGTCACGCTCGATCCAGATTTCACGGGCGATCGGCACTTCGCGCTCGCCGAATTCCGGGTGATGCGGATGGAAAGGCGCGCTGCGGCTGGCGGTGACGTCGGCATCGAAGTTGGTGAGGGTCACCTTGATCGGGTCCAGCACGGCCATCACACGCGGCGATTCGTTTTCCAGCATCTCGCGCACGGCGCCTTCCAGCACGCTCATGTCGATGATGTTTTCACCCTTGGACACGCCAATGCGCTGGGCGAACAGGCGAATGCCGGCCGGGCTGAAACCGCGGCGACGCATGCCTTCAATGGTGGGCATGCGCGGGTCGTTCCAGCCATCCACCAGGCCGTCGGTTACCAGCGCCTGCAGCTTGCGCTTGGAAGTAAGCGCGTACAGCAGTTCCAGACGGGAGAATTCGTACTGGCGCGGGTGGCAAGGAATGGTGATGTTGTCCAGCACCCAGTCGTACAGCGGGCGATGGTCTTCGAATTCCAGCGTGCACAGGCTGTGGGTGATGCCTTCCAGCGCATCGGAGATGCAGTGGGTGTAGTCGTACATCGGGTAGATGCACCACTTGTCGCCGGTACGGTGGTGATGTGCGCGGCGGATACGGTAGATCACCGGATCGCGCAGGTTCACGTTGCCGGAAGCCATGTCGATTTTCAGGCGCAGGGTTTTGCTGCCGTCCGGGAATTCGCCGTTACGCATGCGGGTGAACAGGTCGAGGTTCTCTTCCACGCTACGGTCGCGGAAGGGGCTGTTCTTGCCCGGCTCGGTCAGGCTGCCGCGATAGGCGCGCATTTCTTCGGCGTTCAGGTCGCAGACAAAGGCCTTGCCCGACTTGATCAGTTCGACGGCATAGTCATACAGCGCATCGAAGTAATCCGAGGCGAAACGGACATTGCCATCCCACTTGAAACCCAGCCATTCCACGCTGTCCTTGATGGACTGCACGAATTCGTCCGACTCTTTTTCCGGGTTGGTGTCATCCATGCGCAGATTGCACTTGCCCTGGTAATCCTCGGCCAGACCGAAGTTCAGGCAGATGGATTTGGCGTGGCCCACGTGCAGGTAGCCATTGGGCTCCGGCGGGAAGCGGGTGACGATGGAACTGTGCTTGCCGGAAGCCAGATCCTCGTCAATGATGTTGCGAATGAAGTTGCTGACTACTGGCGCGTTGTTTTCCGTGCTCATGATTCTGGCTGCAGACTGATTGAAAGCAATCGGTGATTGTAACCGATTTGCCCTTGCTGGGGAGAGGCAGTCCCGGCATGGCCGGTTTTGCCGGGGAAATACTGGCTGGCCGGTACTTTGCCCGGCCATCCACCCGCTTGGTTTACAGCAGCTTGCGCCCGGTGATGGCCTGCAATTCGGCCAGTGGCGAGCGTGCCGGGTTGGCCATGTCCTGCGCGGCCAGCCAGAACGTCTGCTCCAGCATGAACTGGCCGGACATCACCGCATGCGAGGCATGGTCGGAGAAACACACCCAGCCACAGCCGGGCGGAAACGGCATGGTTTCCTGCGGGCAGCTGCGCTGGTAGTCCATGTCCGCCTTCATGGCATCGTGCAGATGCAGCATCAGGTGGTCGTAAGCGCTGCGTTTGCGCTTGGTGATTTTCAGCGCCGCCATCAGTGCGGCCGAACCCGGCCATTGCCGTGGAATGCGCGGCAGCATGCGCCGCGCCATGTCGGCAAACGGCTCGCCCACCCGCCACACGCGTGGCTCGCCGTTCGGGTTGGCATTGTAGAACACGCGCAAGATGCGCTCACCATAGGTGGGGCGCGAGGGGAAGGCATCCACGTGCAGGCGGCTGTCGTCCTTGCGCCAGGAAGTCTGGCGATTTTCCACCCGCATCAGGCGCAGGCTGGTGGGTGCGGCGCGCAGCTTGCCACGGTATTCCGGCAGCAACTGGTCGACCAGGGCAAAGGCGCTGTCGCGATAGCGGGCAATCAAGGCGCGCACTGCGGCTTCGTTGGCCGGGTCGGCCACGCCATGCAACTTGCCACCATCTTGCGGCTCCAGGCTGATGTTCTTGCGTTTAGGGTCGGCAATGGCCGGGTTCAGCAAGGCCAGTTCGGCAGGCTGGATGGCAAAGTCCAGCTGCGGCAGAAACAGTACCTTGCCGCTTTCCAGCGCGGATACCTGGGATGTAAATGACTTTCCGTCCAGATGGATGATCTGACTGCTCATGCGCAATGTTTCCTGTGCTGTATGTGGCTGATGTGAAGCAATACAACACATCAGCATGACAAACCAAGACAATCCGCAAGCGTACGCCAAACTGCGGCCAAGGTCACACTCCGGCTGCGCTTGCAGGGCGGCAAAACCGCCAAACAACTGATTTCAACGGAAAATATTGCACCCCACCCCTACTCCCATCATGGCAATTCGCCATTAAAAACAACAATTTATGCTGATAAAAATCCAAAAGTACGGCATAATGCCCGGTTGCTTATCCACCTGCGCCACCAGCCGCTTTCATTCAGCATGACGACACAGCCAGCCGCCGCCAAACCGATTACCTCTTACCGCAAGTACTGGGCCAGCCGCTTCGGCACAGCCCCTTTCCTGCCGATGAGCCGCGCCGAAATGGACCAGCTGGGCTGGGATTCCTGTGACATCATCCTGATTTCCGGCGACTGCTATATCGACCATCCCAGCTTCGGCATGGCGCTGGTGGGCCGTTTGCTGGAAGCCCAGGGCTTCCGCGTCGGCATCATCGCGCAGCCGGACTGGCAGTCGGCCGAGCCCTTCCGCGCGCTGGGCAAGCCGAACCTGTTTTTTGGCGTCACCGCCGGCAATATGGACTCGATGATCAACCGTTACACGGCGGACCGTCGCCCGCGCTCGGATGATGCCTACACCCCCAATGCCGAACCGAACAAGCGCCCGGACCGCGCCGTTACCGTGTATGCGCAGCGCTGCCGCGAGGCTTACCCCGGCGTGGGGGTTATGATTGGTTCCATTGAGGCCAGCCTGCGCCGCATCGCCCACTTCGACTACTGGAGTGACAAGGTGCGCCAGTCGGTACTGATTACCTCCAAGGCCGACATTCTGCTGTATGGCAATGCCGAGCGCGCCCTGGTGGAAATCGCCCATCGTGCTGCCAAGGGTGAAAAACTCAGTGAAATCCGCGACGTACGCGGCACCGCCTTTGTGGTGCAGCAAGGCTGGCGTCCGGATGAGGAATGGCAGGAGATGGATTCCAGCGTGGTGGACACCCCCGGCAAGGTGGATCCGCACCTGAATCCGTATCAGGAGATTCCGGAGCAAGCCGCCGAAGCCACCAAGGACAGCGACCCGACCGCCCCGCAAGTGATCCGCATCGAATCGCGCGAAGAACGCCTGGCCAAACGCCGCGCCGAACGTGCCAAAACCGTCATCCGCATTCCGGCCTACGAAGCCGTGGCGCACGACCCGGTGCTGTATGCCCATGCCAGCCGCACCCTGCATCTGGAATCCAACCCCGGCAATGCCCGTGCCCTGGTGCAGTTGCACGGCAGCCGCGATGTATGGCTGAACCCGCCGCCCATTCCGCTGACTACCGAGGAAATGGACTTCGTCTACGGCCTGCCCTACGCCCGCAATCCGCATCCGTCCTATGGCAATGCGCACATTCCGGCGTGGGAAATGATCAAGTATTCGGTCAACATCATGCGTGGCTGTTTTGGCGGCTGCACCTTCTGCTCCATCACCGAGCACGAGGGCCGCATCATCCAGAGCCGTTCGGAAGAATCCATCCTGCACGAGATCGAGGAAATCCGCGACAAGACGCCGGGCTTCACCGGTCATATTTCCGACCTGGGCGGCCCGACAGCCAATATGTACCGCCTGTCGTGCAAGGACCCCAACATCGAGCGCTCCTGTCGCAAGCTGTCCTGTGTGTTCCCGGACATCTGCGAGAACCTGAATACCGACCACAGTCATTTGATCCAGCTGTACCGCAAGGCGCGTGCCTTGCCGGGCGTGAAGAAGATCAACATCCAGTCCGGCCTGCGTTACGACCTGGCGGTGCGCTCGCCCGAATACATCAAGGAACTGGTGCAGCACCACGTGGGGGGCTACCTGAAAATTGCCCCGGAACACACCGAAGACGGCCCGCTGTCCAAGATGATGAAGCCGGGCATGGGCGCTTACGACAAGTTCAAGGAGCTGTTCGAACGCTTCAGCCGCCAGGCGGGCAAGGAACAGTACCTGATCCCCTACTTCATCGCCGCCCACCCCGGCACCAGCGATGAGGACATGATGAATCTGGCGCTGTGGCTGAAGAAGAACAACTTCCGTCTGGATCAGGTGCAAACCTTTACGCCGACGCCGATGGCCATGGCCACCACCATGTGGCATACCCGGCGCAATCCGCTCAAGCGCCTGTCGCGCAGTTCGGAAAAAGTGGATGTGGTGCGCGATGGTTATCGCCGCAAGCTGCACAAGGCCTTCCTCCGCTATCACCACTCGGACAACTGGCAGATCATTCACGATGCGCTGATCAATATGGGCCGCAGCGACCTCATCGGCCACAGCAAGCACTGCCTGATTCCGCCTACCCCGCCGGGTGACAAATCCGCTGCGGTGCGTCACCGTCTGGGCGCACCGGCGGCACGTCAGGGCAATGGCAAGCCCGGCCAGCCGCGTCCGGGTCAGGGCAAGGCCACGGCAGCGCAAGGCAAATCCTTTGGTGGACGCCCTCAAGCCACCGGCCGGCCGGGAGCAAAACCGGGCAGCAAACCGGCAAGCCAGGCCACTGGCACCAACCGCAGCAAGCACAAACGCTGATCCATCATCATCGGCAATAAAAACGGCATCGCCTGGCGATGCCGTTTTTATTGGGCAGACTCCCTGATTGGCAGCTAAAGTAGCAGCCAACCGGATTCAAACAGGACATGCACCATGGGGGCTTCGCTCAAGCTGGCGGAATTGCTGGGTTCGCTCAGCTATGCACTGGATATCACCGAGGGACAACCTGAAGGCCATTGCGTACGCAGCTGCTGGATAGGCATGCACATTGGCCGTGCCATCGGGCTGGACAGCCAGTCACTGTGGGAACTGTACTACGCCATCTTGCTGAAAGACCTGGGCTGCAGCAGCAATGCCGCCCGTATCAGCGAACTGTATCTGGCTGATGATCGCCAGTTCAAGCAAGACTTCAAGCTGGTAGGCAGCAGCTTGCAGGACAAACTGGGTTTTGTCTTGAGCCATGCCGGACGCCATGCCGGCTGGGCGGAACGGCTGGCATCCATTATCAGCATTGTGCGCAATGGCAAGGAAATCGCCAATGAGCTGATCCAGACCCGCTGCTACCGTGGTGCGGATATCGCCCGTCAGCTGCGCTTCAATGAAAACGTCGCGCGCGGCATCCAGTCGCTGGACGAGCACTGGGATGGCTCCGGCCGTCCGCTGGGTTTGCAGGGTGAGGCCATTCCGCTCAATGCCCGCATTGCCCTGCTGGCGCAAGTGGTGGATGTGTTTCACATCACCAGTGGTCGTGACGGTGCGCTGGCCGAGGTGCAGCAACGTGCCGGCAACTGGTTCGACCCAAAGCTGGTGGCCTGCTTTGCCAGCGTGGCCAGTGACGAAGCCTTCTGGCAGGTGCTGGAATCCACGGCGGTGGATCAGGCAGTGCTGGCACTGGAACCGGCGCAGCATCAGGTGGAAGTGGACGAAGATTATCTGGATGAAATTGCCGAAGGCTTCGGCCAGGTGGTCGACTCCAAAAGCCCCTTCACCGCCGGTCACAGCCAGAGGGTAGGCCATTATGCCGACCGTATTGCCGCCACCCTGGGCCTGGATGATGCGCGCCGCCGCTGGCTAAAACGCGGTGCCCTGCTACACGACGTAGGCAAACTGGGGGTGAGCAACCGCATTCTGGACAAACCCGGCAAGCTGGATGCCGAGGAATGGGCCGCCGTGCAAAAGCACGCCAGCTACACCCACGCCATCCTTGGCCGCATGCAGGTGTTTGCCGAGCTGGCCGATGTTTCCGCCGCCCACCATGAACGACTGGATGGCAAGGGCTATCCGCGCGGTCTGTCAGGCGACGCCATCACCCTGGAAACCCGCATCATCACCACCGCCGACATCTTTGACGCCATCAATGCCGAGCGGCCATACCACCCGGCCACGCCGGTGGCCAAAACGCTGGAAATCATGCAGCAGAACCTGCACGTGGCCATCGATCCACGCTGTTTTGAAGCCTTGCAGCAGGTATTGCGCGAGGAAGGCCAGCTCTAGCCCCACACCACCCCGCTGGTCAGCAACTGTTCGGCACGCTGCAAGGCGGCTGCCAGGTCCGGCTGCAGATTGTCCGCACCCAGATCATCCACCAGGCGCGAGCCCTTGAGCATGTCCAGCACCTCATCGGTCGCACCACACAGAATCAGCGTCTTCCCCTGCACGCGCAGCTTGTCGTTCAGACTGTCCAGCGCCAGCAAACCGGTGGTATCCAGCATCACCAGCCGGTGCAACTGCAAGATGATGACGCGCGCCTGCTCGGCCTGCTGGTGAATGATTTCCACACTGTCCGCCGCGCCGAAAAACAGTGCCCCCTCCACCCGGAAAGCTGCGCAGCCATCCGGCACATGCTTGCCGGCAATGGTATGGCGCTCGAACAACTGCGCATATTCCGGCAACAAGCGGTTGACCGAGGTATGGCTGGCCATGCTGCGGATGAAGAACACCGCTGCCATCAGCAGGCCGATCTGTACTGCCACCGTCAGGTCAAACACCACGGTCAGTACAAAGGTGACAATCAATACTGCGGTATCGCGTTTGGGAAACTGGAAAGCCTTGCGGATATCCCAGTCCCCCATTTTCAGCGCCACCGAAATCAGGATGGCAGCCAGCACCGCCAGGGGAATGCTCGCCGCCAGCGGGGCTGCCACCAGCAAAATCAACATCAGCAACACCGCATGCACCATGGCAGCCACCGGGCTGCGACCACCGTTGCTGATATTGGTGGCAGTGCGTGCTACCGCTCCGGTCGCCGGAATGCCGCCAAAAAACGGCGCCACCATATTGGCGATGCCCTGACCGATCAGCTCCTGATTGGAGTCGTGCTTGTCAGATGTCATGCTGTCCGCCACCACCGCACACAGCAGTGACTCGATGGCTCCCAGCAGGGCAATGGTAAAGGCCGGTGCCAGCAGGTCGGACAGATGGGTCAGGTCCAGGTCCAGCCCGCCAAAGCTGGGCAAGCCTTGCGGAATGCCACCGAACTTGCTACCCAGCGTGGCTACCGGCAGGCTGAACAAGGCCGTGGCCAGCGTCGCCAGAATCAGCGCCACAAAAGGCGCGGGCAACAGGCGGTTGAGTCTCTTTGGCCATAGCAGGATAAGCAGCAAGCTGAGCGCAGACAGCAGCAAGGTCGGCCAATGAAAATTGCCCAGTTGCTCACGCAATACCTGCATCACGGCAAAGAAGCCGGCTGGCATCTTTTCCACCGGCAAGCCGAAAAAATCTTTCAGTTGGGTCAGGAAAATCAGCACGGCGATACCGTTGGTAAAGCCGGTAATCAGTGGCAAGGGAAAAAAGCGGATCACCTGCCCCAGCCGGAAAATGCCCATCAACACCAGCATCACGCCGGACATGAAGGTGCAGATCAGCAGGTTGGCCACCCCATACTTGGCCACAATGCCGTAGATAATGACGATGAAGGCCCCGGTAGGCCCGGTGACCGACAAACGGCTCCCCCCCAGCACCGCTGCCAGAAAACCGGCAATCACGGCAGTGAATATGCCAGCCTGTGGTGTCACCCCACTGGCCATGGCAAAGGCCATGGCCAAGGGCAAGGCGACAATGCCGACGGTAATGCCGGCCATGATGTCATCGCGCAGCAACTGGCGGTTATAGCTTTTGAGGGTATCGACAATACGAGGGTGGAATCCCGGACTGAACATGGTGCGACTTTCGTTGATGGCAAGCGGCAGCAAACAGTGCTGCGCCTGCATGTTTGTACTGTCATCATCGACGCCAACTACGCCAGGCGCAAGCGAGCCAGGTATCCCGGCTGCGGGATAACCATCATGGCAGAGGCATATCGACACCCCAATTCAACAGGCGTAGCATGGTTTCAAGACCACTTCAGCATGAGGGAAAACCATGACGCAAGACAAAAATAACGATCCCGCCATCAGCACGCCCGCCGACACCACAGCTGTCGCGGAAAATACCAGCACCACCAACACCACCCCTGCAGCCAGCCGCAAGCCTGCGCGCAGCACCAGCAGCCGCCAGAGCAACGTCAAGCGCGTGCATCAGGAGTCGGTGAAAGCCATCGAAACCGTCAGCCAGCAGCCGGTTGCGCTGCAGGTGGCCGAAGCCCCGCACGGCAGCAGCGAAGACAGCAGCACTGCCGAACTTCCTGCCAGTTTTCCCTACCGCACCCGCATGCGCCGGGCCGAGTACGAAAAGATCAAGCTGGAACTGCAGATCGAGCTGTTGAAAGTACAGAACTGGGTGAAGGAAACCGGGCAGAAAATCGTCATCCTGTTTGAGGGCCGCGACGCTGCCGGCAAGGGCGGCACCATCAAGCGCTATATGGAACACCTGAACCCGCGTGGTGCCCGTGTGGTGGCGCTGGAGAAACCGTCCGAACGCGAACGCGGCCAATGGTATTTCCAGCGTTATATCGAACATCTGCCGTCTTCCGGCGAAATCGTGTTCTTCGACCGCTCCTGGTATAACCGCGCGGGCGTGGAACGGGTGATGGGCTTCTGCAATCCGGACGAATATCTGGAATTCATGCGCCAGACGCCACAGCTGGAGCGCATGCTGGTCAACAGCGGCATCCATCTGTTCAAGTTCTGGTTCTCGGTCAGCCGTGAAGAACAGCTGCGTCGTTTCATCTCGCGCCGGGATGACCCGCTCAAGCACTGGAAACTCTCGCCCATCGACATTCAGTCGCTGGACAAATGGGACGACTACACCGCGGCCAAGCAAGCCATGTTCTTCCACACCAATACCGGCGATGCGCCCTGGGTGGTGGTGAAATCGGACGACAAGAAGCGGGCACGGCTGAACTGTATCCGCCATTTCCTGGCCAGCCTGGACTACCCCAACAAGGACCCGCGTGTGGCCCATGCCGCCGACCCGCTGATCGTAGGTGCCCCCAAGCACATGCACAATGCAGATGAGGACAAGTCGCTGCGTTTTGACGTCTGAAGCAAGCGACCCAAGCCGCCGCATCCGCGATGCGGCTGCTGTGCTAGAATTCGGCTTTGTTTCCGCCGACAGCACTCCTTACATCCATGAAAAAACTGCTCGCAAGCCTTGCCCTGTGTGCCCTGCCCCTGTTGGCACACGCCGCGCCGGTGGTGGAAATGACCACCAACAAAGGCGTGATTGAAATTACCCTGGATTCGGCCAAAGCGCCCAAGACCGTGGCCAATTTTGTCAGCTATGCCAAGGCCGGTTTTTACAACGGTACGGTATTTCACCGCGTCATCGATGGTTTCATGATTCAGGGTGGTGGTTTTGACGGCAAGCTGGAACAGAAGAAAACCAACGCGCCCATCCCCAATGAAGCCGCCAACGGCCTGAAAAACAGCATTGGCACCATCGCCATGGCCCGCACTGCCGACCCCAATTCGGCAACGGCACAGTTTTTCATCAATGTGGCCAACAATGAATTCCTTGACTACAAGAACCCCAGCCCGCAAGGCATCGGCTATGCTGTATTCGGCAAGGTCAGCAAGGGCATGGACGTGGTCAACCGCATTGCCAAAACCCACACCGGCAGCATGAAAGGCATGGATGACGTGCCCTTCGAGCCCATCGTGATCCAGAAGGTTGTGGTCAAACCCTGACCCGCCTTCACCGGCCAGCCACAGGCTGGCCTTCAGCACACCGCATCAAGCGTACGCTTCAGACAATAAAGGAATCCACATGATCAAACTGAGCACCAATTTCGGCGATATCGTTCTGGAACTGTTCCACGACAAAGCCCCGGTCACTGCCGCCAATTTTGAAGAATACGTAAAGAGCGGCCACTACGACGGCACCATCTTTCACCGCGTAATCAACGGTTTCATGATTCAGGGCGGTGGTTTTGATGCCGACATGAAGCAAAAAGACACCCGCGATCCGATCAAGAACGAAGCCAACAACGGTGTTTCCAACAAGACCTACACCGTAGCCATGGCCCGCACCATGGACCCGCACTCCGCATCGGCCCAGTTCTTCATCAACGTGTCCGACAATGACTTCCTCGACTTCAAGTCCGAAACCACCCAAGGCTGGGGCTATGCCGTATTTGGCCAGGTTGTGGAAGGCAAGGAAGTGGTTGATCGCATCAAGACCGTGCGTACCGGTCGTAGCGGTGGTCACCAGGACGTGCCGGTTGAAGCCGTAGTGGTGGAAAAGGCCGAGATCATCTGATCCCGTCCAGGGCCACTAGCGGCCCTGTCAGCAAGCCAGCTGCCCCCGGGTGAGCTGGCTTTGCTTTGGCATTCTGACAATTGTTGCCCTTACTGAAACATCATGAGCCATCACTTCATTTCCGACCTGCACCTGAGCGAAGACAGCCCCGCACTATGCCAGTTGTTCGTGAGTACCTTGCAAGCATGGCAGGGACAGATCGACAGCCTGTTCATTCTGGGTGATTTGTTCGAATACTGGGTTGGTGATGACGATGATTCTGCATTCTTGCAGGACATGCTGGCTGCCATGCAGCAGTTCTCCCGCCATACGCCACTTTATGTGATGCGAGGCAACCGCGACTTCCTGCTGGGCGAGGGCTTTTGCCAGCGCAGCGGGGCCATGTTGCTGGAAGACCCCCATCTGCTGGAGGCCTATGGCCAGCGCTATCTATTGAGTCATGGCGATGCGCTGTGTACCGATGACACCGCCTATCAGCAATTCCGTGCAGTAAGCCGCAACCCGGCCTGGCAAGCCGCCATGCTGGCGCGGCCCTTGGCCGAACGCCACGCCATCGCAGCCCAGGCACGCATGCAAAGTGAAGCAGCCAAACAGCAGCAAGGCCTGAGCGCCATTACCGATGTCACCGAACAGGCCGTTCTGGCATTACTCGACCAGTATGACTGGCCGGTTCTCATCCACGGCCACACCCACCGCCCGGCCTGCCACTGCTATCAGCAAGACAACAAGACCAGTCAGCGCTGGGTGCTGACTGACTGGTACGGCAATCATGGCGGCTATCTGCGACTGGATGAAAATGGTCTGCAGGCTCATGCACTGACAGCAGGCCACCACCACGACTAGTCCCAGCAATGGGAGCCTTTCCAGCAAAATCGCCGCGGGGCACACGGAAGGCTCTCCATACAATCCCATCCCTACTACCGTTAGGAGCTATCCTTTCGGTCAGCATGTAATACCTTCGCTCTGGCAAGAATGTGCTATTCCTGATAAGTGGGCTCGCTGACATTGCCACTGTAGTCTCAGCCCACGGACAACATGGCATGCCTGACATGCCTGACAACAGCAGCACAGCATACATGGCCCGCCAACAGGCAGGGTCTGGGCGCGCATGTGCGGGTTTTGGGGAATCACATCAATGCAGAACCATCACCGTTTTTTCTCGGTGCGCCAGCGTTTTGTCTGGCTCACGCTGGTGCTGGCCAGCTTGCTTGCCGCCGTAGCACTGGGAGCGGCAGTACTCATCAGGCAAATCACCATCGGTGGCCCGCAGTACCACCGCATCATCCAGGCCAAGGATCTGGTGGCCGATATCCTGCCACCGCCGGCCTACATCATCGAGGCCAACCTTCTGGTCCATCAGCTCAGGCTGGCATCCATTGAGCAGCAAGCACATCTGCTGGGGCAGTTACAGCGCAGCGAACAGTCATTCAATCAGCATTACCAGTACTGGCAGCAACAGGATCTGCCTGTTGCATTACGCGAGTCTCTGACAGGCCAGGCTCAGGAATATGGACGTGAGTTTTTCATATTGCTGAATCAGCAGTTGCTTCCGGCCCTGCAAAAAAAACAGGACCGCCAGGTAAGCATTGTTTTTGCCCATATGCAGCAGGTGTATGCGCAACACCGCCAGGCTATCGACAAGGCCGTGATTCAGGCCCAGCAATACCAGCAGCGACTGGAAGATGAAGCTGCCAGCAGTAATCAGCAAAACTGGCTGCTATTGTCACTGGCCTTGCTCGCTACCGTTTTGGTCGTGGCCGTGTTGTTGCGCTGGAGCTATCGCCGTCTGATTGCACTGTTGGGTGCGGAACCGGCCCAGACCCGCCAGCATATCGGCCAACTGGCAGAAGGCCAGTGGCAAGGCCATCTGCAACAAGTCAGCCCCCACAGCATGAGTGGTGTACTGGACAGCATGATCAGCCGCTTGAGCACGGTCATGCACGGCATACGGCAGACAGCCACCGACATGCGCACCTTGTCCGGACAAGTAGAACATGCTGCCAGCCATGTCGGGGACCAAACCAGTAGCCAGGCCGCCCATCTGGAAGAAATTGCCACTACCTTGCAGCAGTTTTCTTCCACGCTGGATGCCACCATGCATAGCGCCCAGCAAACCGAACAACAAGCCATTGCAGCGGTAGATGCAAGCCGTGAAGGCCGCTTGCTGGTAGAAAACACGGTGCAGGCCCTGCACCATATCATCCAGTGCATAGAGCAGATCGACGACATTGTTTACCAGACGGACTTGCTGGCCTTGAATGCCACTATCGAAGCCGCCCGCGCCGGAGAACACGGCAAGGGCTTTGCCGTGGTGGCACAGGAGGTTCGCAAACTGGCCCAGCGCAGCAAGGACGTGGCGCAGGAAATCCAGCAACTGTCGCAACAAACCATGAGCCGGGCCGAACATGCCGGTAGTGCCATGGGTACGCTGGAAGACATCATCAGCCAGACCCGTCGCCTGGTGGAACACATCAACAGCAGCAGTCAGGAACAGAACCTGGGCATCAGCCAGATTTCACAGTCCTTGAACCAATTAAGCTATTCATCAGTGCAAAATGCTGAAGAATCGCTGAACATGGCCACACTATCCCGGGAAATGCTGCAGCATGCCGAGGCCTTGCAGCAACGGGTGGCCTTCTTCCGCTTGCGCGACCAAACCGCTGACCACCGACAGTTATCCGCTCTGGATGGCGAAAGCAGCGCCCCGCTGACGGCCGCCTGACCCTCTCGCTCGCCCTCTCTCCCCATCGTCAGACACAGGGTAAACCCGCAAGGGCAAGCCCTAAATGACGATTTGATGCTTGATCACTACAGTTGCGCCATCCGCCACCAGTACAAAAACAGGCGGAACGCTCGAATGGGGCACAGCCGCGATGGCTGCGCCCGATCAACGCCAACAATCATTGGAGAGAACCATCATGTGGTCCCACGTTTACGACCCACTGGGCAACCCGTGGCTGTCTACGCTGTGCGCAGCGCTGCCGGTCATCGTGCTGCTGGGCGCGCTCGGCATTTTTCATATCAAGGCTCACATTGCAGCTGTGATGGGTTTGATCACTTCGCTCGTTGTCGCCATCGGCATTTTCGGCATGCCCGCCGGCATGGCTGCCAGCGCCACCCTGATGGGTGCGGCCAACGGCTTGCTGCCGATTGGCTGGATCATCCTGAACGTGATCTTCCTGTACCAGCTGACCGAACGCAAAGGACAGTTTGCCATCCTGCGTGAAAGCATTACCGGCGTCACGCAAGACCGTCGCCTGCAACTGCTGCTGATTGCCTTCTGCTTTGGTGCTTTCTTTGAAGGCGCTGGCGGCTTTGGCACTCCGGTAGCCGTTACCGGTGCCATGCTGATTGGCCTGGGCTTCTCGCCGCTGGCCGCATCCGGCCTGTCGCTGATCGCCAACACTGCGCCGGTCGCCTACGGTGCACTGGGCACACCGATTACCACCCTGGCCAAGGTGACCGGCATCGATGTGATGCTGATTTCCTCCATGGTGGGTCGCCAGATGACCATCTTCGCCGTCATCGTGCCGTTCTGGCTGCTGATTGCCTTCTGCGGCTGGAAGAATACCCTGCGCATCTGGCCTGCCGCCCTGGTGGCCGGCTTGTCCTTCGCCATTCCGCAGCTGATCGTGTCCAACACCATGGGGCCGGAACTGGTTGCCGTGATTGCCTCGGTGTGCTCGATTGCCGCGCTGGTTCTCTTCCTGAAGGTATGGCACCCGCAAGAGGTATACACCTCCACCGCCGGCACCATGGCCGGTGCTGCTGCCGAAGCCGCTGGCAAGACCGCCCTGCAACCCAAGCATGGTTACTCCACTGGAGATGTGATCCGTGCCTGGCTGCCGTGGCTGATCCTGTCGGTGCTGGTATTCGCCTGGGGCTCGCCAAGCGTGAAAAAACTGCTGGACTCCATTTTCACCATGGAAATCCAGTGGCCCGGCCTGCACAACCTGGTACAGAAGATGCCGCCGGTTGTGGCCAAGCCGCATGTCGAAGCAGCCATCTACAAGCTGAACCTGCTGTCCACCACCGGTACCGGCATTCTGGTGGCTGGCATCCTGTCCGGCCTGATCATGGGCTATCGCCCGAGTGAGCTGATCAAGGTATACGGTCAGACCTTCTGGTCGCTGCGCTACTCGCTGATCACCATCGTGGCCATGCTGGCACTGGGCTACCTGACCCGCTACTCCGGCGTGGACATCACCCTGGGCCTGGCGTTCTCGCACACTGGCGTGCTCTACCCCTTCTTCGGCACCCTGCTGGGCTGGCTGGGTGTGGCACTGACTGGTTCCGACACCGCCGCCAACGTGCTGTTCGGTGGCCTGCAAAAGGCATCCGCTACTCAGCTGGGCCTGTCGCCGGTGCTGATGACTGCGGCCAACTCCGCCGGTGGGGTAATGGGCAAGATGATCGACGCCCAGTCCATCGTGGTGGCTTCGACTGCAACCCAGTATTACGGCAAGGAAGGTGTGATCCTGCGCTATGTGTTCTTCCACTCGCTGGCACTGGCCTGCCTGGTTGGCCTAGTGGTAACAGCGATGGCCTATCTGCCGCCGTTTACCTTGCTGGTATTGCACTAAGCCGTTCCGGCCGCTTTTGCTGCCAATATGAAAAGCCCCGCCAGAGCAATCCGGCGGGGCTTTTTTCACAACATCAGGACATGGCAATCTTGTAGCCTGCCAGTGACATCAGGCCAAGGTTACTGTCAGGCCAAGCCGACTGCACAACGATGTGATACAGGCCCTGACACCAAGCTGCTGCAATAGCTGGAACTGCTGCTCAAGCAGCTCGACAAAATGCGCATTGGCGGGCAAATCGCTCCCGAAAACTTGCTCCAGCTTCAACAATGCCCGTACCGCAGATTCACCGTCCGTTCTGCTGGACAGCAGACGGCCTATTTCCCCGGCCAGCGGATCGGACACGGATATTACTTGCCCCTGCTCATCCACCCGACTGACAAAGCACATCCATGCCGCCACCCCCAGTGCCAGGCAGTCAAAACGATTTCCGTGCTGCAGATGAAAACGAATGGACGCCAGCATGCGCTGTGGCAATTTCTGGCTGCCATCCATTGCTATCTGCAAGGTCCGGTGTAATAAAGCAGGATTGCGAAAACGCGCCAAGAGCTGCTCCGCATACTCTTGCGGATCATCCGGACAGCATTCCAATGTTCGTGCTTGCTCATGCACCATCAAATGGTAGACCAGCCTCACCAGGCAAGCATCCTGCATGCAATCGCTGACATGCACATAGCCGGCCAGACAACCCAGATACGCCAGAAAGGAATGACTGCCATTGAGCATGCGCAACTTCATTTCCTCGAAAGGCTGCACATCGGCAAGCAGCTTGACTCCAACCAGTTCCCACGGCGGTCGCCCGTAAGGAAAGCAGTCTTCTATCACCCACTGGCGATAAGGTTCACAAGCCACACCGGCCGGGTCATCGGCACCGCCAAGCAAGTCACGGATACGCCTGCGGGTTTCCGAGGTCACCATGGGCACAATGCAGTCCACCATGCTGGAAGGAAATGCCACCTGCGATTCCACCCAGGCAGCCAGGTCTGCATCCTGCAATCTGCCCAGCGTCATCATGACTTGCCTTGTCACGACACCGTTAGCCGGCATATTGTCGCAAGACAGAATGGTCAAGCCGGGCAAGCCACGCTCACGACGCAAACGCAGACCAGCCAGCAACACTCCGGGAGCAGAGCATGGCTGCCAGGGGCAGGCAATATCATGCCGGATGGCGGGATGCTCCATCTGCAATTGGCCGGTAGCGGGTGAATGGCAATAACCCTTCTCGGTAATGGTCAGCGTCACCACGGCCAGCTCAGGCTGCGCCAGCGCCTCAACAACGGCCGACAAGCCATCCTCACGCAGGCTCAGTGCCTGACAGACCACGCCCACCACCCGGCATGACCAGTCGTTCCCATCCATTTCTGCCACTGCATAGAGAAAGTCCTGTCTTTTCAAGGCAGTAATCGTACTGCCACTATCCGTCAGGCTAACTTCACAGTAGCCCCAGTCACTGGCATGGTCGCTGGCCAGCATGTCGGCATACACCGCCTGATGAGCGCGATGAAAGGCCCCACAACCCAGATGTAATAATCTGGGTCGCAAGGCTTCACGTGGGTAAGGTGGCGATAAGCCCTTGGGGGACGACAATGAATCAGACATGCGCACTCCTCAGGAACTGGTACGAACAGGCATGATTAACCTTGTGCCAATACCTCCCAAAATACGGCTCAAACTTCTGCATCCTGCATTATGTTCAGATCTCGGTCTTTAACTTCCGGCATCGACAATGCCGCCATCAGGCCTGCCATTGAATAGCACATGATCATCACTGCAACAGGCCACCAGCTGTTAGTCAAATGGCAAAAGATACCAGCCAGCAGCGGGCCCAAACCAACCGCCACCAGGCCTCCGGCCTCCTTGGATATGGCCATGCGGGTAAAACGCTGCCGGGCACCAAACAACTCGGCCAATGTAATGTTTTCCAATGCAAACAAACCCAGCACAGCAATATTGTGAATAATGATGATCGCCACCATGATGGTGCTGATATCCTGCGCTTTATCCATGATCAATGACAGTAATGGATAAGCCAGCAAAATACCCATGACATTCAACAAAATATATGGAAATCTTCTGCCCAGGCGATCCGACAGATATCCCATTAATGGAATCGTCAGGAATCCGATGGCAGAACTTATCATCAAGGCATCCGTCGGAATGCTCTTGTCAAACAGCAGGGTCTGAACCAGATAAGCGGTCAGGAAGGTTTGAATCAAACCGGAATTTCCAGCCTGACCAAAACGCAGGGTGGTCGCAATCCAGAATGCGCGACTGCGGAACATGGCAGCAAAACCGCCATCATTCACTTCCACGGCAGCCGGATTTTCATGAGATTTTTCATGCACATGCCGTTGATTCACGCCTTGCACGAAAACAGGCGACTCCTTCAGGTTGGCACGTAGCCAGATGGCAAATGCCATGACCACGACGCTGGACAGGAACGGAATGCGCCATCCCCATTCCATCAGTTGCTGACGGTCCAGCAAATAAAACAGAACACCCCAGATCGCCGTTGCCAGCAAGGTTCCGCAATTTGTCCCTATGGCTACCAATGAAGAAATGATGCCGCGTTTACCCTGCGGAGCTGACTCGGCCAGCATGGTGCCGGCACCGGATATTTCCGCTCCGGCACCCAATCCTTGCACAATACGCAGGATAACCAGCAGTATGGGGGCCAGAATGCCGATCTGCGCATAAGTAGGCAGTGCACCGATCAGGGTTGTACACAAACCCATCATGGTAATGGTGATAAACAGTACTTTCTTGCGACCAACCCGGTCCCCCATGCGTCCGAAAATAATGGCACCGACAATACGTGCCAGATAACCTGCGCCATATGTGCCCATGGCCAGGATCAATACCATGGCCCTGCTTTGTCCATAGAAGAATATTTCATGAAAAACCAGGGCAGCGCCCAGGGAGTAAAGCTGAAAATCCATGAATTCAAGAGCCGTTCCCAACCAGCCTGAAACAGCAGTCTTGACCAGGCCGGAAGTATCACTTTCCTTGATTTGCTGATCCAGGACATTATCCGTATTCACATCACACCCCCAAAATCATCAGTTCATCCGTCTCTCAATCAGGGAATCGGAGCAGAATCTTGCAGCAGCTATCCGGATTTGACTCAAACAGCGCTAGTGCCTGCTCTACCTGTTCCATCCTCATGTCATGGCTGATCAGGATGTGCGGAAACAATTTGCCAGCAGCCATCCATTCAATAACCTGAGGAAAGCGGGCACTATTCAAACGGGAAGAGAAAATGGACAATTCTTTACTGGTTATGTCTTTTTGCCGGATCACCGTTTCCGCATCAGAAAAACCCATGATACCGATACGACCGGCAGGAGATGCCAAGGCAATCGCCTGTGACAAAATGGCAGGATGACACGCAGCATCGATAATCAGTGTCGGCTGGCACCGGATGCCTTGCAGATAATCAGCCTCGGATGACTGAAGATTATTGATGATGACATCTGCCCCGCATTCAATCGCCATCTCCAGCCGCGAAGGAATCCGGTCCACCACCATCACCTTGCCAACCTGATAAACATTTTTCAATACCTGTACCAGCGCCAATCCCATGGGGCCGGCACCATAAATCAAGGCTGAATCATGTGTGGCTGGTTGCAACTGAGCAGTCATGTTTGCCGCAACACTGAATGGTTCAATCAGGGCGGCATGCCGATCTGGAATATTCGATGGCACCTCATGGATATTTGCGGCAGGTACGCAGACATATTCGCTGAAACCACCATCACGATGTACGCCCAGTACCTTTAGCTTCAGACAGACATTTGGGCGCCCCATCCGACAGGGATAGCAGCAAGCACAGCTGATGACCGGATCAATCACCACGCGCTGACTGATACGGGCAGTGTCGACAGACTCTCCAACCGCATCAACAATGCCAAAAAATTCATGCCCTATCACCCGCGGATAGCTGGCAAAGGGATTATGCCCCCGATAAATATGCACATCAGAGCCACATACACTGGCATATTTAACCTTGACCCGGACTTCATGCGCGGCAGGAGCAGGTATTTTTTCATCTGCCAATAACAGACTACCTGGCCGGGTGATAATAATACTTTTCATTCCGCCACCTTTATCGGTTCAACATTATTGCAATAAAAGCAACAAGCACCGCAAATATATCAACAAAAACATTTTGATGAACAATATTAACAGAACCTGCATCCCATTAATCGACCCGATGAAAGTATTACAAACCCAAGCACCATACAAGCATGAAAAACTGACCTTATTAGCGGCAATAATAAAATCCCACATCTGCAACTTAGCAATACACCGCATCAAAAGTGAATTATCAAAAGCAATTCACGATCAATACTATTGTTAGTCAGAAAAAATTGAATTAAATACAGAATATTCAAAACACCATGACCTGAGACATTTGAATAGCAGGACAGAATGCATACGCATTCCGGGCAGATACTGGATGTACCGGCCTGATAAGCGCACTCAATAGTCAGAAGAATACGGGCGGAAAGCAGCGGGAAAGAATGAAGCCGCTGGCCATCCAGAACACACGGCAGGACATGGCGTGCATCTGGAATCGGGCAGCGGCTTTCAGCAGGCAGCAGACAGGCCTGAAGTGGGACAGGGAAAAAGCGCTGGATTCAGCTGGAGCAGCTGACGCTGATTTCCGTCGCCCAGGCGGGTGGTTCAGCGGCAAAGTCCTGATACTCTGGCTGTTCGTCGAATGGATGTTGCAGGCAATCATGCAAGCGGTTTATCAGGGTGAAATCGCCCTGTTGAGCGGCTTGTATTGCTTGTTCAGCCAGATAATTGCGCAAGATGTATTTGGGGTTGACTGCCAGCATGGCCGCCCTGCGCGTGGCCTTCGGTGTTGACTCTAGCTGCAAACGCGCGGCATAACGCGCAGCCCAGTCATCAAACAGGCTGCGATCCAGGAACAGATCGCGCAACGGCGCATTGTCCTCACCGGCCACAAAATCCGCCAGCCGGCGGAAGAACACGGTGTAATCCGTCCGGTGTGCATGCATGGCCAGCAGTAATCCCTCGATCAAGGCATCATCCTCTTCCAGCTCGGTGACAAGGCCCAGCTTGCTGCGCATCAGCCTCATCCAGCACTGCGCATACTGTTCCCGGTAAGAGGACAGGGCTGACAGCAGCGTTTCCTCGTCCACCAGCGGCAAAAAAGCCGATGCCAGGCAATGCAGATTCCACAAGCCAACCTGTGGTTGCTGGTTGTAGGCATAACGTCCGGAATGATCGCTGTGATTGCATACATGCGCGGCATTGAAGCCATCCATGAAGCCAAACGGGCCGTAGTCCAGCGTCAGCCCCAGCACTGACATATTGTCGGTATTCATCACACCATGACAGAAGCCCACTGCCTGCCATTGCGCAATCAAACCTGCGGTGCGAGTGACAATTTCGCTGAATAATGCTGCGTAGGGCTGCGCTTGTTCTGCACAGTCCGGGAAATGATGACGGATGAGGAAGTCCGCCAGGATACGGATTTCATCATGCTGACCACGGTGATAAAACACTTCGAAACTACCGAAGCGGATGAAACTCTCTGCCAGTCGGGTCAGCACGGCGGCGGTCTCGACTTGCTCGCGGTAAACCGGATCTGGCGAGCCCACCATGGCCAGTGCGCGGGTGGTCGGGATACCCAGCCCGTGCATGGCTTCGCTGCACAAGTATTCGCGGATGGTGGAGCGTAATACGGCTCGACCATCGCCCATCCGGGAAAAGGGAGTCAGTCCGGCCCCCTTGAGCTGCCACTCCCAGCGATGGCCATGGATGTCTGCCGTATCACCCAGCAAGAGCGCCCGGCCATCTCCCAGTTGCGGGACGAACACACCGAACTGATGCCCGGCATACACAGCCGCCACAGGCTGCATGCCATCTGCCAGCCGATTGCCCGACAGCAGTGCCACGGCAGCAGGCGTATCCAGTGTTTCGGGCTGTATACCCAGCTGCACACACAGGGGGGCGTTGGCCGCAACAAGATACGGCTGGCTGAGTGACTGGGGCTGGACCGAACGGTGGAAAACCGGTGGCAGCTGCAGAAAACGTTGACCGAAGGTCTGGGAAGTGAGTGCTTGCATTGCCCGATTCTAGTCGCGACCCGGGCGGATAAACACCTGAAACCAATCAGGGTTTTTGCCGACGCAATACCCGGCGCATGTCGCGGGCGGCGTTGAGTGAGGCGGAGGAAAAGCTGGTGGCGGCAAAGTGACCTACCTGACGGCTCATCTTGCTCACGGCATTGCCCGAACTTTGCCCAAGCTGCAGCGCCTGTTTCATCACGGTGAATGAGGGGTGGTTACCGGACTGCTCCAGTTGGCTGAGCAGGCGCTTGTGCATGTCATTGAGCGACTTTTCGGTTGCCAGCATCAGGTCTCGCTGGTTGTCCGCGTGTGCCTGCATCAGGGACACACTGCCAAGCAAGCTGCTGTCGATGCGGTTCTGCAGTTCGCCTTCCGGCAAGGCCGGCCCTTGCAGCCATGCAACGGCCCAGCTGATACAGGCATCCTGCTGGGCATCCAGCAAGCGGCGCTGGCTGAGCTCCATGGTACGCAGATAACGCTCGAAAGCACTGGCAAACCATTCGTAGGCCATGGAAGATCCTTGTCGGTGAGGCGGGGTTCAATGCGCGGTGGCGGGGCTGAGTTCCCAGATGCGAATCAGTTCGTGCAGCAGTGCTTCCAGTATGGGGTCGCCAACCCGGTCTGACGGATAAACGAATTGAAGCTCAGCCAGTTTGCGCACACCGGGCACAACCGTCAACCGCCCAGCGGCCTCCCATTCCAGCGCCTCTTCCTCACGCGCCAGTGCCACACCGACGCCACAGGCGACAAGTTCCAGAATGGAAGCCAGATTGTCGCTTTCTGTCACCTTCTTCGGAGAAATATTCAGTTCACGCCACAGTTCTGCAGTGATCTTGGACAAGCTGGAAAACTGCGACAGACCTATCCAGGGCAAGCGCCCTAGGTCTTTGTGATTGTGGATGTCAATACGGTTTTGCCAGTTGTGTGGCATCACGATGCGAAACGGCAAATTGGTCAGCAGGACGGTATTGACATTGACGTAGGGATTTTTGCCCAGATAGAAGCCGGCATCCAGTTCCTTCTTGCGCACAAGGTTGAGCACCTCGCCCGTGACCCCGTGTTGCAGGCGCAGGTCCAGCAGCGGGTACTTTTCCACCAGGGCGGCCACCCACTGCCCCATTTTCAGTGTCGCCGGGGTCAGGGTCAGCCCCACCAGAGCCTTGCCACCGGTCTGCCCTTTCAGGGTTTTGGCGTGATTCAGTATTTCCCGGGCCGAGGCCAGGATGGATTGCGCCTGCGGCAACAGTTCCTGCCCGGCACGCGTCATGGTCACCCCACCGGCAGTCCGTTCAAACAGCGGCATGCCAACTTCTTCTTCCAGCGCCTTGATCTGTGCGGTCACGGCAGGCTGGGACAAATGCAGCAATTCGGCGGCCTGGGTCAGATGCCCTTGCTGGGCCACGGTGACAAAGGTCCTCAACTGATAGATTTCCATGTACGACCTGTTCTCTCTGCCTGTAGTAAATGAACTACATTTTTCTGTTTGTACGACATGTTCTGCTGCCTCATTTTGGCTTCAATAGCACATCTTCCACAACATTTTCCGGTATTCCCACACAAAAAAACCGCACAAACCACAGGGGAAATGGAGCAAAAATACCATTTCAACCTATTGTTTTTTAATATTTTTTGCAACGCAACATCGACATGACAAATTTTGCTGATCAAAAAAAGCGATTAGCGGTGCCCAGCTTTCGTCCCTTATGTTTCATCCAGCGGTCAGACGATCGTTACGACAAAGGAGGATGCAATGAACGAGGACGTACTCAAGAAAGTACAGTCCAACCCGAAGTTCAAAGAGCTTGTTCACAAGAAGACAAGCCTGGGTTGGCAGCTCAGCATCGTAATGCTGGCCATTTACTATGGCTTCATTCTGATTCTGGCATTTTCACCATCGACGCTGGGAGCTCCGCTCGCCCCCGGCATGACCATGACTGTTGGCATCCCGGTAGGGATCCTGATCATTCTTTCTGCTTTCGTGCTGACCGGCCTGTACGTGCGCAAAGCCAACGGCGAGTTTGACCAGCTCAACCGCGAGATCGTTGAGGAGGCACAACAATGACAAAACGCACTGGCTCTCTCGCTCTGGCAGCCCTGACCCTGTTTCCTGCCCTGGCTTTCGCCTCCGGCGCCATCGAAGGTGATGTGAAGCAACAGGCCACCAACTGGCACGCCATCATCATGTTCGTAGTGTTTGTAGCCTTCACCATGGGCATTACCTACTGGGCGGCACGCCGTACCCGTTCTGCTTCGGACTTCTATACCGCCGGTGGCGGCATCAGCGGTTTCCAGAATGGCCTGGCCATTGCCGGTGACTACATGTCGGCAGCCTCCTTCCTGGGGATTTCCGCCATGGTGTTCGACAAGGGCTATGACGGCCTGATCTACTCCATGGGCTTCCTGGTTGGCTGGCCGGTGATCCTGTTCCTGGTGGCAGAACGTCTGCGTAACCTGGGCAAATACACCTTTGCCGACGTGGCTTCCTACCGCCTGCAACAGACCCCGGTACGCTCTTTTGCCGCCACTTCCACCCTGGTTGTGGTGGCCATGTACCTGATTGCCCAGATGGTAGGTGCCGGCAAGCTGATCCAGCTGCTGTTCGGCATGAACTACTCCTCTGCGGTAATCATGGTGGGCATCCTGATGGTGTGCTACGTGCTGTTTGGCGGCATGCTGGCTACCACCTGGGTACAGATCATCAAGGCCGTACTGCTGCTGTGTGGTGCTTCCTTCATGGCCTTCATGGTGCTGTCCACCGTTGGCTTCAGCCCGGAACTGATGTTCGAGAAGGCAGTTGCCGCTCATGCCAAGCACGCTGCCATCATGGCGCCGGGCAAGGCTGATCCGGTTGACTCCATCTCGCTGGGCATGGCGCTGATGTTTGGTACTGCCGGACTGCCGCACATCCTGATGCGCTTCTTCACCGTGTCTGATGCCAAGGAAGCCCGCAAGTCGGTGTTCTACGCCACCGGTTTCATCGGCTACTTCTACATCCTGACCTTCATCATCGGTTTTGGCGCAATCATGCTGGTGCTGAATCAGCCGGGCATGATGGAAACCATCACCAAGGATGGCAAGCAAATCACCCAACTGGTTGGTGGCAGCAATATGGCCGCCATTCACCTGGCCAATGCGGTTGGCGGTGACATGTTCCTGGGCTTCATCTCTGCTGTTGCCTTCGCCACCATCCTGGCCGTTGTAGCAGGTCTGGCCCTGTCCGGTGCCTCTGCCGTCTCGCACGATCTGTACGCTTCGGTTATCAAGAAGGGCAAGGCGAACGAAGCTGACGAAATCCGCGTATCCAAGATCACCACCGTGGCACTGGGCGTCATCGCCATCGTGCTGGGCCTGGTGTTCGAGAAGCAGAACATTGCCTTCATGGTTGGTCTGGCCTTCTCGATCGCGGCTTCCGCCAACTTCCCGGTTCTGTTCCTGTCCATGTTCTGGAAGGGCCTCACCACCCGCGGCGCAGTAATCGGCGGCTTCATCGGCCTGGCAACCGCAGTGGTGCTGATTGTTCTGGGACCGGCAGTATGGGTGGATGTGATGAAACACAAAGCCGCCCTGTTCCCGTACAAGAACCCGGCCATCTTCTCCATCACCCTGGCGTTCGTGACCACCTGGCTGTTCTCGGTGACCGACAACTCCAAGTCTGCTGCTGAAGAAAAGGCCAAGTTTGATGCCCAGTTCGTTCGCTCCATGACCGGCATCGGCGCCTCCGGCGCTTCCAAGCACTAATCGTTACACCTGGGGCCGCATCCTGCGGGATGCGGCTACAGCAAGACAAAACATAAGGAGAAGTTATGTCCACCCTCGAGTCCATTCTGAAAGAAACCCGCAGCTTTCCGCCGTCCGATGACTTCCGCCACAAGGCCACTGTGTCTGGCATGGAGGCCTACAATGCGCTGTGCGAACAGGCTGATGACAGCTACCTGGCTTTCTGGGGGGACCTGGCACGCGAGCTGATCACCTGGAAAAAACCCTTCTCACGGGTACTGGATGACAGCAATGCACCTTTCTTCAAATGGTTTGACGATGGTGTGCTGAACGTCTCCTACAACTGCCTGGACCGTCACCTGCCGCTGAACGCCAACAAGATCGCCCTGATTTTCGAAGCAGATGATGGCGAAGTGACCCGGGTTACCTATTCCGAACTGCACCGTCGCGTTTGCCAGTTTGCCAATGGTCTGAAGAGCCTGGGAATTGGCAAGGGCGACCGTGTGGTCATCTACATGCCGATGGTGATTGAAGCCATCGTGGCCATGCAGGCCTGCGCCCGTATCGGCGCCATCCACTCCGTGGTATTCGGCGGTTTCTCCGCCGGTGCGGTACGCGACCGTATTCAGGATGCCGGTGCCAAGCTGGTGATTACCGCCAATGAAGGCCTGCGCGGCGGCAAGACCGTTCCGCTGAAGGCCACCGTGGACGAAGCCCTGGCACTGGAAGGCTGCGAGTCGGTACAAAACGTAGTGGTTTACCAGCGCACCAATGGCGGCGCACAGTGGACCGAAGGCCGCGACGTATGGTGGCACAAGCTGGTGGAAGGCCAGGCAGAAGCCTGCGAACCGGAATGGATGCTGGCGGACGATCCGCTGTTCATCCTCTACACTTCCGGTTCCACCGGCAAACCGAAAGGCATCCAGCACAGCAGCGCCGGTTACCTGCTGGGCGCCATCAACAGCTTCCGCTGGGCCTTTGACTACAAACCGAATGATGTGTACTGGTGCACCGCCGATGTGGGCTGGATCACTGGTCATTCTTATATCTGCTACGGTCCGCTGGGCATCGGTGCCACCCAGGTGGTATTCGAGGGCGTGCCGACCTACCCGGATGCCAGCCGCTTCTGGCGCATGATCGAGCAGCACAAGGTCAGCATTTTCTACACTGCACCGACTGCCATCCGTTCTCTGATCAAGCTGGGCAATAACCTGCCCAAACAGTTCGACCTGTCCAGCCTGCGCCTGTTGGGCACCGTGGGCGAGCCGATCAACCCGGAAGCCTGGATGTGGTACTACGAAGTAGTGGGCGGTGGCCGCTGCCCTATCGTGGATACCTGGTGGCAAACCGAAACCGGCTCGGCCATGATTGCGCCGATTCCGGGTGCCGTTCCCACCAAGCCGGGCTCTTGCACCCTGCCGCTGCCGGGCATCATTGCCGACATCGTGGACGAATCCGGTGCGCAGGTGGAACCGGGCCGCGGTGGCTTCCTGGTGATCAAGAAGCCCTTCCCGTCCCTGGTGCGTACCATCTGGAACGACCCGGACCGCTTCAAGAAAACCTACTTCCCGGACGAGTTCAACGGTCAGTACTACCTGGCTGGCGACTCGGCTAACCGCGACGAAAACGGCTACTTCTGGATCATGGGCCGTATCGACGATGTACTGAACGTATCCGGCCACCGTCTGGGCACCATGGAAATCGAATCGGCACTGGTGGCCAACCCGCTGGTGGCCGAAGCCGCGGTGGTAGGGAAGCCGCACGAAGTGAAGGGTGAAGCCGTGGTAGCCTTCGTGGTACTGAAGGGCGCCCGTCCGGAAGGCGACGAAGCCAAGAAGATTGCGGCCGAACTCAAGAACTGGGTAGCCCACGAAATCGGCAAGATCGCCCAGCCGGACGACATCCGCTTTGGCGAAAACCTGCCCAAGACCCGCTCCGGCAAGATCATGCGCCGCCTGTTGCGCTCGATTGCCAAGGGCGAGGAAATCACACAGGACGTTTCGACGCTGGAAAACCCGCAGATTCTGGGCCAGCTGCAAAACCCCATCTGAATCAGTTCAGGAGCACACTGACCTTGAGCCCGGTGATTTCACCGGGCTTTTTTTATTGCCCGTAGTATCCGTCTCTAACTGCAACGGCGGTGACCAGAAAGGTCCGACAAGAACCTGGCATCACCACGGCAACAGCTTTCCTGATGGATGCGCTTAGTGCAGATACACCCCTTGCGGCTTTGGCGCTTCCACCGTCACCGGCAGGCCCTGCATTTCGCGCACGGCGGATTCGATGGTATGGCACAGGGCAGCCAGTGGCAGGTCATTGCCTTCGCGACCAAACGGTTCTTCCAGTTCTTCGCCAATCACTTCCAGCGCGAGATATGTGTAAGCAATGAATACGGCAATCGGAGGCGTCAGCCAGCCTATGCTGCTGACCAGGCCCATCGGCAACAGCAAGCTGTAGATGGTGACCGTGCGGTTAAGCAGGACGCGATAGGTATAAGGAATCGGCGTGGTGTCGATGCGCTCGCAACCGCCCAGGATTTCCGACATGGTATCCAGCTTGCGGTCCAGCGCCTGCCATTGCCACTCGTTCAGGCAGCCTTCGCGCTGCAACTGCTGCACCAGCTCTCCCAGCCGACGCAGGATGATGGCCGGAGCAAAACGGGCCGCTTGCACCTCGTCCAGCAGGCCGGGGGCAATCAGGCGCTGTAGATGCTGGCAATCATCCTCCCGCCGCAGCTGGGCCTTCAGCGCATAGGCAAAGGCACAGAGCAAATCTGCCGCCTCGGCAGTCAGCGGATGTTTCGGTACGGCAGACAGCAGCAGGCGGGTGATGGAGCGATTGACAATCAGCAGGCCACCCCACAATTTGCGGGCTTCCCAGAAGCGGTCGTAACTGACTGAATTGCGAAAACCCAGAAAAATGGCCAGCGACACACCAAGCAAGGTGAAGGTGGGAATGCTGAGCGCAGAATCCGCATGAGTGCTAAGCCACCAGTGGCGGGCGCCGGCTGACATGACGGCAATCAACAACACCAGCAACAGTCGTGGCATGATGCGCGGCAGGACTGAGCCATGCCAGACAAACAGCAAGCGAAACCAGCTCAGGGATGATCGGACAATCATGAAGCAATATCAGCCAATGATGTTAAAGCCGACATGATAAGCCATCGTCACACATGCTGCAGTGCAAAATACGACTCGGCAATTTCACTTGCCGCCCCAAGGGCAACAACTACAGTAAAGAGATGAAACGCACTCTCCCTGCCCTGTCGATCCCGCTGCTGATGCTGTGCTCGGCCTTGCCCGTGGCACAGGCAGGCACACTCACCATTGCCTGTGAAGATAATCTGCCACCATTTTCCAGCGAGGCTGGCGGACAGCCGCACGGCATCGTGGTTGATGTCGTGCAGCTGATCATTCGCCAACTGGGCTTGGGTGAAACCGTGCACCTTTACCCGTGGAACCGGGTATTGACCATGGGCCTGAATCAGCCCAACACACTGGTATGCGCCATTGCCAGAACACCGGAGCGGGAAGATCGCTTTCAATGGGTAGGCGAGGTCATCCACTCTCCGCCGGTGTTATTGATGCTGACCGAAAATGGCGGGCGCATTCCCCGTAACGGCAAACTGGCTGACTATCAGAACTACGCGATTGGTGTACTGCATGGTTCTTATCAGGAAAAATACCTGCAAGAACACGGATTCACCCATCTGGAGGCCTTTTCCTCGTATCGCGAGGGCTACCAGATGCTGCGCGCCAAACGCATCACACTGTGGGCGGCCAACCAGCTGACAGCCTATTCCACCGTGCAGCAAATGCATGACCAACCCGGCCAGGTGCTGCAGACTGCCTTTGTGTTCAAGCAACTGCCCCAAGGCATGTCCATGGCATTCAGCCTGGGAACACCAGCCTCCACGGTAGAGGCATTCCGCCAGGCACTGGAGCAGATAAAACGCGATGGCCGTTACCAGCAGATCCTCAAACAGAACAGTGAATAGCATGACCGGCCACTGAAGCGGGCAAAAGCACTGCGACGGATTTCCCCAATATCAGTCGGGTCTGGCCAGCTTTATATTCAACCCATCACAGCGCAACCGGCAGACCATGACCACGCCCACTCCATTCCCGGCAGACTGGCAACCATTGCTGGTGCATGAACCATTTGCCGTCATGACAGCGGAACAGCTCCAGTTACTGGCCCGTTATGGCAAACGCCAGCATTATCCCCGCGGCAGCAGCTTGCTCAATCCCCAGGCAGGGCTAGCCACGCAGCTGTTCATCGTGCTGGAAGGCCAGGTACTGGCCGAGGATATTTACAGCGGCCAGCCGTTTGCCATGCTCAGCCAGGGCGAAATGTTTCCGCTGGGTGCACTGCTGGCACAGCGGGCTGTCACCAACCACTACCGTGCCGACAGTGACTGCATGGTGCTGCTGTTACCCCATGCGGCCTTTCTGGAGCTATGCCGTGCCTCGTCGGCATTCCAGCAGTTTTGCACCCAGCGGCTGGCCAATCTGCTGTCCCGCGCCAGACAACAACACCCCGCAGCGCTAGGTGGACAGGGCCTCAGTCTGCATACCCCGCTGTCAGCGGTCATCCAGCGGCCACCCGTCACTTGCAGGCCCGATACCGCACTGCGCCCCTTGCTGGAATTGATGCAGGACCAAGGGGTTGGCTCGGTGGTAATCACCAGCCCGGAACAAAGACTGCTTGGCCTGTTCACCCTGCGCGACCTGCTGTCCGCCCATCTGGCCGGACGGCCGGACGACACCCCGGTGCAGCAATTGATGCGCCAGCCCAGCTGCATCCTGCCGCCTACGGCACTGGCCAGCGAAGCCATGCTGGCGCTGGTGCAAAGCGGCGAGCGCCACGTGATGGTATGCGAGGGCAGCGCACTGGTCGGCATTGTTTCGGAACATGATTTGTACCGCCTGTCACGGCTGGACATGAAGGAAATGCTGCAACGGCTCAGTCGCTGTGACAGCACGGCCGCCCTGTCCGGCGTGGCCGCCACCTTCCGCCGCCAGGTGGTCGCCCTGTTCCGCCAGGGCATGGATGCTGACGCCAGCACCCGCTTGCTCAGCCTGTTCAACGACCAGTTGCTGACCCGGCTATGCCAGCTGCATCTGGCAGAAGCCGGGCTGGATGATGTGGAAATCTGCTGGCTGCAGTTTGGCAGCAGTGGCCGTCAGGAAAATACCCTCTCTTCGGATCAAGACAGCGGCATCGTGTTTCACAGCAGCAAGCCGCTGCTACAGCACCAGCTGGCCTTGCAACTGCCCGCCATTGCACAGGGTATCTGCTCGGCATTGAGCGCCTGTGGCATACCGTTGTGCCGCAACGGCGTAATGGCCGGCAATCCCAGCCACTGCCTGTCACTGGATGACTGGAGCGACACCTTTATCAGCCAGCTGATGCAGTCGGACGACACCGCCGGACACATCGGCCTGTATCTGGACTTACGACCGGTATGGGGCAATAGCGCACTGGGTCTGGAGTTGGCCAACCGGCTGCGCCAACGCGCCGCAGACCGTCAGGTATTGCAGGCACTCAGCCGCAACGCCCGACGCTATCAGGCACCGCTGGGCTGGAGCGGACGCCTGCAAACCGATGAAAATGACAAGCTGGACCTGAAAGCCGCACTGGACTTCTTTGTTGACGCCGCCCGCATCATGGCCTTGATGGCTGGTTGCGCCGCAGGTCGCACCAGCGAGCGCTTTGCCGCTGCCAGCCAGTTGCCAGGCCTGGACAGCAGCGACTGCCAGTCCTTTGCCGACAGCGCCCGTTTCCTGCAGGATTTGCGTTTGCGTCACCAATTGGCCTGCCAGGACAATGCGGCCGGGCTGGACAGCCTGATCGACCCGCACCAGCTCAGCACCCTGGACGCCCGCATCCTGAAAGAAACCCTGCGTCAGGCGCGCAAACTGCAAGCCTGGCTTGGCCGGCAACTACCCTGAATGCTGGCTGTGGGCCATGGCCTACCCCCAGCAAGGTTGTGAAGCAGGCCCGAAACCCGGATAATTTTGCGGTTTTGCTTTCCGGATACTCTGCGCCATGAATTTCGGGCTCTATCTGCCACTGTTTGCCCTGATGGCCTGTCTGCAGCACTGTCAGGCCGGCCGACAGCGTGCCCCCAGCCTGGCCTTGCCTGCCGCAGCCGCCATGGGGCTGACCCTGCTGATCAGCCTGTTGCTGGGCAATCTCGGCCTGGCGCTACTGCAGCCCCTGACCGGCCCGATGCCGGGGCTGCCTGCCATCATCATCCTGCAAAGCGCCAGTGCCCTGTCGCTTGCCTGGCTGCTCAACAACAAGACAGGCAACGCCAGCCGCGCACTGAGCCTGCGTCCGGGCTGGCTGCTGGCCAACAATCTGCTCTTGAGCCTGCCGGGTAGCTGGATATCGCACGCGCCTGCCAGCCTGGGCAGCAGCATGCAAAGCCTGTTGCTATCGGCCTTGCTCAGCCTGTTACTGGCTGTATTTGCCTGTTTGCCAACCCGCCTGGCACGTAGCCGCTTGCCTGCCATGCTGCGAGACCTGCCCGCCCTTTGGCTGTGTGCCCTGCTGCTGGCACTGGCCCTGCACAGCCTGGGAGCCCGACTGTCATGAATATCCTGTTCCTTATCGCCTTGCTGCTGCTGGCCATCTGGCTGCTGCGCAGCGTGATGACCAAGCGTCAGCAACAAGCGCAAAATGCTGATCCGCGCCCGCTGGTAGAACAAATTGATGCCATCCTGCCGCAAACCCAGTGCGGCCAGTGCGGTCACGCCGGATGCCAACCCTATGCCGCCGCGCTGGCCAAGGGCGAGGACAGCATCAACCGCTGCCCGCCCGGTGGCGAGGAAGGCATACGCAAACTGGCTGCACTGCTGCATACCGATTACCTGCCCTTTGCCGCAGACACCCCGCCCAGCAAACCCAAGGCCGTGGCGCTGATTGACGAAAGCACCTGTATCGGCTGTACGCTCTGCATTCAGGCCTGTCCGGTAGATGCCATCCTGGGTTCGGCCAAGCAGATGCACACTGTACTGGCAGACGAATGCACCGGTTGCGAACTCTGCCTCGTTCCCTGTCCGGTGGATTGCATCAGCATGCGTCCGGCCACCAGCAGCCCGAACGACTGGCGCTGGGGCTACCCGGTGATTGCCATCAAGGCCGTCAAGCACGAGGCAAGGTCATGAGGCGTTTTCTCTCCTTGCCTGGCGGGTTCAAGCTGCCCTTGCCCGGCCGCAAGCATGACAACACCGCTACTACGACCCTGCCGCTGCCAACGCGCCTGCTACTGGGCCTGCAACAGTGCCAGCCTTGCGTGCAGCCTGGCCAGCACGTCCTGAAATACCAGCGCCTGGCCGATGCAGACAGTGAATACGGTGTTGCCCTGCATGCACCGACATCCGGACGCATCATCGCCATCCAGCCCCAGGCCCAAGCCTTGCCCGGCACACCGCTGGCCAACACCCTTGTTCTGGAAGCAGATGGGCGGGATGAAGCCCTGCCGCTGCATGCAGGCGACCCGACCCTGCTCACTCCGCTCAGTCTCGCCCTGCAACTGCAAGACATGGGGGTCGCGGGCACTCACGGCCCCCTGCTGCCGCTGGACTGGGCCATGCAAACACATGCACTGTCCCTGCTGATCATCAATGCGGTAGAAGACGAGCCCTGCCTGACTGCCACCTCCAGCTTGCTGGAACAGCAAGCCGATAAACTCGTGGCCGCCATTGCCATGCTGGAACAAGTCCTGCAGCCCGGACGCATAGTGCTTGCCATCAGCCACACCGGCAGTGCCGAGTCCATGCAGGCAGCCGCCAGCCAGCACGGCTGGCACATCAGTACCATCAATGCGCCCTATCCGGCGGCGGATGAAACCACGCTGACCCGCCTGCTGGCCAGCCCGGCAGAAGCAGCACACTGCCTGTGTCTGCCAGCCGATGCCGTGGTTGCTGCTGGTGCCGCCATCCTGCATGGCCAGCCCTGCATCAGCCGCTTTGTTACCCTAGACGGCAAGCTGGACAGAGCAGGTAGCGTGCAGGCACCGCTGGGTACTCCGCTGAGCCATCTGTTGAACTTTGCCGGTGCCAGTGCCGATTGTGCCATTACCCATGGCGGCGGTTTGCGTGGCTATGCACTGCCAGCCGATCAGGCTGACGCGATGGGGCTGCACTGGCATAGCCAATGCCTGCAAGCCCGCACGCCAGATATCGCCGGTCAGCAACAGGACTGCATCCGCTGCGGCGACTGCCTGCGCATCTGCCCCAGCAAGCTGCAAGCACAGGAGCTTTACTGGCATTGCCAGCAAAACAATATGGAAGAGGCCAACGCCTGGGGCCTGCAGGACTGTACCCTGTGCGGACTGTGCGATGCCGTTTGCCCCAGCCAATTGCCCTTGCTGGAAACCTTCCGCCACACAGCCTTGCACTACCAGAACACACAACAACAGCAACAGCAGGCTGACCTGGCCAGACAGCGCCATCGTTTCCGCCAGTTCCGGCTGGAACGGGACAAACAGGAAAAAGCCCAGCGCCTGGCCGCACGCGCCGCCGAGCAGGCCGCCAAACGCGAACAGGCTGCCACCGCAGCGCAGCCGGAAAGCAAGGCCTCACCGGCAGCAGCCGACAAACAAGCCGCCATTGCCGCAGCCATGGCCCGCGCCGCCGAGCGCAACAGCCAGCATCTGGGAAAACAGTCCACCGGCGCTGCGGACAACACGCAAGCAGATGCCCGCGCCGCCGCCATTGCGGCTAGCCGGCAAGCCGCCATTGATGCAGCCATGGCCCGCGCAGCAGCCCGCAAGTCTGCGCAGGATGCCGCCAAAGCTGCCCGCGCCGCTGACACGCAGGACAGCCTTGCAGCAACAAGCGATGACAAACAGGCCCTGATTCAAGCCGCCATGCAGCGCGCCGCCGCGCAAAAAGCAGCACAACCCACAGCAGCACCGGCCAGCATGGATGCGGACAAGAAAGCCCTGATCGAAGCCGCCATGCAGCGCGCCGCCGCGCAAAAAGCAACACAGCCCACAGCAGCACCGGCAGGCATGGATGCGGACAAAAAAGCCCTGATCGAAGCCGCCATGCAGCGCGCCGCCGCGCAAAAAGCCGCGCAAGCCGACAAGGCCGCCTCAACAGGCCAGCCAGAGAAACCGGAAAACACATGACAACCACCACCATGCGACTTGCCCCCAGCCTGGCTCGCCGCCAGGGCCTGACGCTGTTTGCCCTGTTGCCGGGTGTGCTGGTCTTGCTGACGCAGCAAGGCAGGCTCGCCCTGTTCAACCTGCTGCTGGCCCTGGGTTGCAGCGTGCTGAGCGACATGGCCTGCCAAGCCTCGCGCAAGCAGCCGCTGGCCACCAGCTGGAGACAGCCCGCCAGCCTGTTAACGGGGACGTTACTGGCACTGTTGCTACCCATAGACACCCCGGCGGCCCTGCTGCTTGCTGCCTGCATGATTGCCGTGTTGTGGCGACAACTGTTTGGCGGAACCGCCCACGGACCGATTCACCCGGTCCTTGTCAGCCTGTTGGTGCTGTCACCCTGTCTGCCCACCATCCTGCCCGCTCAAAATGCAGCGCTGAGCCTCGCCTTGCTGGGCGGTGGCGTGTGGCTGCTCTGGCAAGGTCTGATTGCCTGGCAAGCACCCGCGGGTTTCTGTCTGGTATTGCTGGTGAGCCTGCCACTGGGCACCGGCTGGTTACTGCTGCAGCCCGCATTGTGGCTACTGCTTGGCTGGGTGATGACGGATGGCAACAGCACCCCCATCACGCCACGGGGCAGGCTCATTCATGGTCAGGCTGCCGGCCTGCTGTGTGTCGGCTTTGCCGCGCTGACCCAGTGGTCGGACATTACCCCGCTGCTGGCAGCCATCCTGTTGCTGCTCAGCGCTGCCGCGCCGCTGGTGGACCAATTGCTGCAGCCAGCCCCTCGCACGTAGAAACCACAGTGGCTTCGGCAGCGCCCCTGCCTGCGCTACAATCACCGGTGCGCCATTTTCCGGACGCACCGGTACTCAACCAGCCATCAGCCAGCCGCCATGAACGCCACCAAGCGCTACGAAATCTTCCGCCGCCTGCGCGAGCACAACCCCACCCCCACCACGGAACTGGAATACCGCACGCCGTTCGAGCTGCTGATTGCCGTCCTGCTGTCGGCCCAGGCCACCGACGTCAGCGTCAACAAGGCCACCCGACCGCTGTATGCCGTAGCCAACACCCCGGCCGCCATGCTGGCGCTGGGCGAGGAAACCGTGGCCGACTACATCAAGACCATCGGCCTGTACCGCACCAAGGCAAAGAATGTGATTGCCACCTGTCGCCTGCTGCTGGAAAAACATGGTGGCGAAGTGCCCGACGACCGTGAAGCGCTGGAAGCCCTGCCCGGTGTGGGACGCAAAACAGCCAATGTGGTACTGAACACCGCCTTTGGCCACCCCACCATCGCTGTGGATACGCATATTTTCCGCGTGTCCAACCGCACCCGGCTGGCACCGGGCAAGGATGTGCGTGAAGTGGAAGACAAACTGCTGCGTTATGTGCCGGCAGAATTCAAGGTAGATGCACACCACTGGCTGATTCTGCTTGGTCGCTATGTGTGCAAGGCGCGCAAACCGGAATGCCATCGCTGCGTGATTGCCGATTTGTGTGAATACCCGGCAAAACCGGTATGATTAAATGATTGCCAGCGGAATATGGCTGGCAGTTCTCTGGAAATACAGCTGATCGTCCCTATATCGGTCTGAAAGCCTCCCCGAAAGGATAATTCTGTGACTCCGTATCTTCGCCCCATCGTCGGCGCCCTTCTGGCTGCGTCGTTGCTTTCGGGTTGCGACAAGATCGAAAGCCTGTTCCACAAGCAAAGCCAGCCCGCGCCGGTGGCTGTACCTGCACAGTCGGATGGGCGTGTCGCCATGTTGCTGCCTGACTTTACCCAACTGGTCGAGCGTGATGGCCCGGCCGTGGTAAACATTCAGGCCAACCGCACAGAGGCGGCACCACAGCAAAGCGAAATGCCTTTCCCGGTACCGGAAGACGACCCGCTGTTCGACTTCTTCAAGCGTTTCATCCCCAACCAGCCCAACCAGCAGGACCAGACGCCGGAAGAAAGTGTGTCCTTTGGCTCCGGTTTCATCATCAGTGATGACGGCTACATCATGACCAATGCTCACGTGGTGAGCGGCGGCAGCCAGATCAAGGTGATGCTGACCGACAAGCGCGAGCTGAAAGCCCGCCTGGTGGGCCTGGACAAACGTACCGACGTGGCACTGCTGAAAGTGGATGCCTCCAGCCTGCCGGTGGTCAAGATCGGCAGCCCGTCCCAACTCAAGGTGGGCGAATGGGTGGCGGCCATCGGCGCACCTTTCGGCTTTGAAAACACGGTGACGGCAGGCATTGTGTCGGCCAAGGGCCGCAGCCTGCCGGATGAAAACTACGTTCCGTTCATCCAGACCGACGTGGCCATCAACCCTGGCAATTCCGGTGGGCCGCTGTTCAACCTGCGTGGCGAAGTGGTAGGTATCAACTCGCAGATTTACAGCCGCTCCGGTGGTTTCATGGGCATTTCCTTTGCCATCCCGATTGACCTGGCCATGAATGTGGCCGAGCAGATCAAGGCCAAGGGCAAGGTCAGCCGCGGCCAGCTGGGCATCAATATCCAGGAAGTATCGCAGGAGCTGGCGCAATCCTTCGGCCTGCCCCGCCCCAGTGGTGCGCTGGTGGTGCGTGTGGATCCGCAAGGCCCTGCCGGCAAGGCCGGTCTGCAGACCGGGGACATCATCCTCAAGCTGGATGACCGCAATATCGAAAGCTCGAAAGACCTGCCGATGATGGTGGGTTCGCTGCAACCGGGTGCCAAGGTCAAACTGTCGGTATGGCGCAAAGGCGAAGAGAAAACCATTCAGGCCACGCTGGGCGAACTGGCACCGGAAGCCAGCCCCCAGGCCAAGCAGCAGGACGAAGCCGCTCCGCAGAATTTCCAGTTTGGCAAACTGGGGCTGACCGTCACCGAGCTGACCGCACGCCAGCGTACCGAGCTGGGCCTGAATGGCGGCCTGCTGGTACAGAAGGCGCAAGGTGCGGCGGCACGCTCCGGCCTGCAACATGGCGACGTGATCATGGGGCTGAACCAGAATGAAATCACCTCGGTGAAGAGTTTCGAGAAGGCGCTGTCCAGCGCGCATGGCAAGATAGCCTTGCTGGTGCGGCGTCAGGACAGCACGCTGTTCGTGCCGCTTCGCCTCGATTGAGCATGCCGACAAGCCGCCGCAAGGCGGCTTTTTCACGGCTGCCGATATCGCTGCCGACATCCAATAAACCAGCAAAAGCAAAGGAGAGAAAATGAGTTTTCTGACTACCGATTTGTGCGATGCCAATGAAGGCCGGGTGCGTGTGGTCGAGCCCATGTTCCAGCGCTATGGCAACCATGCCCGCTTTGCCGGGCAAATCGTCACCCTCAAGCTGTTTGAGGACAACACCCTGGTGCGCGAAACCCTGGCCCAGGATGGCCATGGCAAGGTGCTGGTGGTGGATGGCGGCGGTTCTCTGCGCTGCGCGCTGCTTGGCGACCAGATTGGCGACCTGGCGGTGGCCAATCACTGGGAAGGAGTGGTGATTTATGGCTGCATCCGCGATTCGGTAGCGCTCAACCAGCTGCCCTTGGGCATCCGCGCACTCAATACCCATCCATTGAAATCGGTGAAGCGCGGCGAAGGCCAGCGCGACCTGCCGGTAAGCTTTGGCGGTGTCACCTTTACACCGGGTGAATGGCTGTATGCTGATGAAGACGGTGTGATTGTAGCGGCACAGGCCCTGCTCTGACACGCCAGCTTCACACTTCCCTTACCAGTCACGCGCCGTCGTGACTGCGTTCATGTACCGGCAAGGCGGCCTGCTTTGCCGGTTCGCCCCAGTCCAGATGCTCTTGCCACCAGGTATGGAATTCCGGCGCCAGTTGCTCCGGCGCGTCCAGCGAGGCAGCGGTGATGTCGATATCGTCCGGGTCGGACTCATGCTGATAACTGAGCGTGGCCCCGCAATGCGGACAGAAACCGCGCTGCACTGCCGTTGATGAGTGATAGTAGACCGGCTTTTCACTCAGCCACTCCAGTTCGATCAAACGCACGGTGAACCAGGTGAGAAACGCCGCACCACTGGCCTTGCGGCAGCTGATGCAATGGCAATGCGTGACATGAAAGGGCTGGCCATGCACCCGGTAGCGCACGGCGCCACACAGACAGCCGCCATTCAGAATGCTGCTCATGATGGTCTCCTGCTGGGCGGAGCCTGGCTTGGACAGGCACCGACGTTTGGCGTGCTTGTTCAAAAACTATAGACAGTTATAAGCAGTCTTGCAGGATCAATGGCGGGCATGAAAAAACGATGCCGTTTTGCGGCATCGTTTGCGTGGGAAAACGACTGGCTGATATCAGGCCGGCTGGGTAGGTGTCTGGTTATCCAGTGCCGTCATCTGGTTGCGCTCATCAACAAACACCAGCTTGGGCTGATGATTGACCAGCTCGGCATCTTCATACTGGGCAAAAGAGGCGATGATCAGCAGGTCGCCCGGCGCAGCACGGCGTGCGGCCGAACCATTGACCGAGATGACACCGGAGCCACGCTCGGCCTTGATGGCGTAGGTGGCAAAGCGCTCACCATTGTTGACGTTCCAGATCTGCACTTCCTCGTATTCACGGATATCGGCAGCTTCCAGCAGGTTTTCGTCAATGGCGCAGGAACCGATGTAGTGCAGCTCCGCGTGCGTGGTGGTGACACGGTGCAGCTTGGACTTGAGCATGATGCGTTGCATGGTACTGAATTCCCCGGCCCGCCTTAGCGGGTGATTTCCACATTATCAATCAAACGAGTACGACCCAGACGGGCGGCAGCCAGCACCACCAGGCGCTTTTCACCGGCGTGGGCGATTTCCAGGGTATCGGCCTGGCGCACTTCAACATAATCCACCGTCCAGCCTGCCTGTTGCAGGTCGGCGCTGGCCTTGGCTTCCAGCCCGGCGTAGTCGTTGTCCCCGGCCAGCAAGGCTGCGCGCATGGCGGACAGGTTACGGTACAGGCGCGGTGCTTCGGCGCGTTCTTCGGCAGTGAGATAGCCATTGCGCGAAGACAGTGCCAGCCCGTCTTCCGCCCGGCCGGTATCCACCGGCACGATGGCAACCGGAATGTTCAGGTCGTCCACCATGGCCTTGATCACATGCAGTTGCTGGAAGTCCTTCTTGCCGAAACAGGCCACATCCGGCTGCACGATATTGAACAGCTTGCTCACCACCGTGGCCACGCCTCGGAAATGGCCGGGGCGGAAGGCACCGCACAGCTCGTTCTGGATATGCGGCGGCTCTACGTTGAAATCCTGCTTCACGCGCGGGTACAACTCCTGCTCGGTGGGGAAGAACAAGGCGTCCACGCCGGCGGCTTCCAGCTTGGCACAGTCGGATTCGAAGGTGCGCGGATAGGCGTCGAAATCCTCACCCTGACCAAATTGCAGGCGATTGACAAAAATGCTGACCACCACCTTGTCGGCATGCTCGTGCGCGGCGGCAACCAGCGCGAGGTGACCCTCGTGCAGATTACCCATGGTGGGAACAAAGGCCAGCTTACCGGCCTGGCGACGCCATGCACGCATGGCTGCCACGCTGCGGATGATTTCCATTTCCTTACCCTTTTGGCTTAGAAGGTATGTTCGGCAGCCGGGAAGGTCCCTGCCTTGACTGCCTTGACGTAGGCTTCGACCGCACCCTGGATGCTGCCGGCCTCATTCATGAAATTCTTGACGAAACGGGCTTTCTTGCCCGGATACACACCGAGGATGTCGTGCAATACCAGCACCTGACCGCTGACATCAGCACCGGCACCAATGCCGATGGTGGGCACGGGAACTGCTTCGGTCACGCGCGCGGCCAGTTCGGCGGGCACACATTCCATCAGCACCAGGCTGGCACCGGCATCGGCCAGCTTGCGGGCGTCATCCAGCAGGCGTTCGGCATCGCTCTGGGTCTTGCCCTGTACGCGGTAGCCGCCAAAGGTATTGACGAACTGCGGGGTAAGGCCGATGTGCGAACAGACCGGAATACCACGCTCCACCAGGAAGCGGGTGGTTTCTGCCATGAAACCGCCACCTTCGAGCTTCACCATGTGGGCACCGGCCTGCATCAGGCGGGCAGCATTGGCAAACGCCTGCTGCGGGCTTTCCTGATAGCTGCCGAACGGCAGGTCGCTCAGTACCATGGCATCGCCGGCACCAGCGGCAACGCAACGGGTGTGGTAGACCATTTCTTCCATGGTCACCGGCAGGGTGGAATCACGATTCTGGATCACCATGCCCAGAGAATCGCCCACCAGCAGAATCTCTACCCCGGCCTGATCAAGGAGGGTGGAAAAGCTTGCGTCATAGCTGGTGAGCATGACGATCTTCTGGCCTTCGGCGGCCATCTTCTGCAGGGTGTTGACGGTAATTTTCATACCTGTACTTCCTCGGTGTGGTCGGGAAATGCAAGGCGTCACTTGTATTCAGACGCTCTTGTTGAAGTAGCTGCGCTGTCCGCGCATCTCGCTGATGCAGCGCAACAATAGCTCGAAATCCTCGTTACCATCAACCAACTCGAGATGGTCGGTATTGACGATCAGCAAGGGGGCTGCTTCGTACTGATGGAAAAATTCGCTGTACGCGGCATGTACGCGCTTGAGATAGCCTTCGGGGAAATCCTGCTCCAGCTGGCTGGCGCGGGCGGCACTGCGCTCCAGCAATACCTGCTCGGAAGCTTGCAGGTAAATCACCAGGTCCGGCACCGGATATTGCGGCAGCAGTTGCTGGGCCAGGCGCTGGTACAGCGCCAGTTCCTGCTCGTCCAGATTCACCCGGGCAAACAGGGCATCCTTTTCAAACAGGAAGTCGGACACCACCGGGCTGGCCAGGGTATCGCCCAGCAACATGCCGCGTGCCATGTCGGCCCGTTGCATCAGGAAGGACAGCTGGGTAGCCAGGCCATGCGAGGCGACATTACGGTAAAAACGCGGCAAGAAGGGGTTGGCGGCCGGGTCTTCGGCCAGCAATTGCACACCCCAGTAGCTGGCCAGCCGACGGGCCAGTGCCGATTTGCCCGAACCGATGGGGCCTTCAACTACCACATAACGCAAATGGCTATGACTCATGATGAGCTCCTAGAACGGCAGGCTAGGCCAGCTTGCGCACACCACTGCAATCCAGAGTGGCGGCAATGGCAGCGGCCTGGCCATGCCCCCCTACCGGCAGGTCGGGGGCGATTTCTGCCAACGGTACCATGACAAAGGCGCGCTGGTGCATGCGCGGATGCGGCAACATCAGCTGCGGATCATCCAGCACGGTATCCTGATACAACAGGATGTCCAGATCCAGAACCCGGGGGGCATTGCGGAAGCTGCGCTCACGCCCGAAACCGGCTTCGATCTGCATCAGCGCCTGCAGCAAGTCATGCGGACTCAGGCTGGTTTGCAGCTGTGCCACGGCATTGATGAAGTCCGGCTGATCCAGATATCCCACCGGGGTGGTGAGATAAAGAGAAGAATGCGCAAGCACGCTGGTGCCGGCAAGAGCAGCAAGGGCCGCTAGCGCGGCCCTGATTTGCTCGGCCGGTTGCTCCAGGTTGCTTCCCAGAGCGACATAGGCCAGGCTCACTCGGCCTCTCCCCCTCCACCGGTGCTCTCGGCACGGCGGCGGTTGCTGGTGCGACGACGACGGCGATTTTTGGCCGGTTCGTCAGCGCCACTGTTCTTGGCTTCGTTGATCAAGGCTTCGCGTTCGGCCTGATCACCACGCTGGAAGGCTTCCCACCATTCCACCAGGCTGGCCGGCAGCTCGCCTGCTTCGGCGCGCAGCGACATGAAGTCGAAGGCGGCACGGAAGCGCGGCTGTTCCAGGAAGCGGTAAGGACGGGCACCGGTACGACTGTCGAAGCGGCCTTGCAGCGTCCAGATTTCGCGCATGGTGACGCTGAAACGGCGCGGAATGGCAAAGTCGTTGTCCTGCTCGTTTTCCACGTCGGCAATCGCCATCTGCAAGGCTTGCAGTGGCTTTTCACCAGCGGCGATATGTTGCTGCCAGTGCTGGTTCACCTGTTGCCACAACAAGGTGGCCAGCAGGAAGCCAACAGACACCGGCTTGTCGGCACGGATGCGCGCATCGGTACTTTGCAGGCCCAGTTGCAGGAACAAATCGTCGCCATCCTCGCCCATCACCGCGTCCAGCAGCGGGAACACCCCGCGCGACAGTCCTTCCTCGCGCAGCTTTTTCAGGCAGGCATAGGCATGGCCGGACATCAGCAGCTTGAGCATTTCGTCAAACAGCCGGGCCGGGGGTTCCTTTTTCAGCAGATGGGCATGGGCACGGATGGGCTTGCGGGTGTCTTCGTCAATGTCGAAGCCCAGCTTGGCGGCCAGGCGCACCGCACGCAGCATGCGTACCGGGTCTTCCTGATAGCGCCGTGCCGGCTGGCCGATCATCACCAGCTTCTTGGCCTTCAGGTCCTTCACCCCGTGGTGATAGTCGATGATGGACTCGTCGGACGGATCGAAGAACAGCGCATTGACGGTGAAGTCACGGCGGTGCGCGTCTTCTTCCTGACTGCCGAAGGTGTTGTCCGCCATGATGCGGCCGGATTCGTTCTGGTCGTCGATGCCACCACCGCGGAAGGTAGTCACCTCGATGGTTTCCGGGCCCACCATCACGTGCACGATGCGGAAACGCCGGCCAATGATGCGCGAACGGCGGAACAGATGATGCACCTGCTCCGGCGTGGCATTGGTGGCGACGTCAAAATCTTTGGGTGCGACATCCAGCAACAGGTCACGCACAGCCCCCCCTACCACGAAGGCAGAGAAACCGGCTTCCTGCAGACGGGAAGTCACCTTGAGCGCAGCAGTGCTGAGCTGATCGCGGCGAACGCCATGCTGGGACAGCGGAATCACGCGTGGTTTGCTACGGCGTTTGCCCATGCCAGACGGCAGCTCCAGTACTTTACGGATAAGCTTGCGGATCATTTAGAGGAATAAGGACGTGGAATGAAGGGATTCGCAAGAAAGGAATTCAAGCGGCAGATTATAGCCTGAATCTTCTGACAAGATATACCGCTCTGGCCCATTTTCTCCTCGCAGGCAATAGGCCACATGCCCGGTGATGATTGCCCGCCGTCGGCAGCGGGCCTAGAATCGCACACCATCTGCCGCATTTTCCGTGTAAAGACCGCCCGTGATTCCCTTACTCGCCCTGGATATCCAGACCCTGCCTGATGTCGATGGCATCCGTACCCTGTACCAGCTGGATGCCGACATCAGCGATGCAGACGTCGTTTACTTTGCCCTGCAACGCAGCCGGGCCAGCCGGGCGGATGAATTCCTGCCCTACCACCTGCATCGTGTGGTCGGCATTCATGCCGTCCTGCACATCCGTCAGGAAGTGGTTTTGCACCACTCCCTGCCCGGGCAGGATGAAGCGGGCATGCTGCAAACCCTGTCCACCCTGCTGAACGAACACATGCCGCAAATTGTCAGCTGGCAAGGTTCCCAGTTGATGCTGCCGGTATTGCGCCATCGCGCCATGATGCATGGCATTGCCTTCCCCGGCGGTGCCAACGGGCTGTTTGGCCAGACGCTGGAACTCAGCCGCCTGCTGTGCCAGAACGCCCAGCCTGGCTGTGTACCGCAGCAGGAAATGGCCGGCCTGTGCGGCTTGCCGCGCATTCCCGATTACGACGCGGCCCAGTCCTGGGCCATGGCAGCGGCAGGCCAGTTGCCGGCCCTGCTGGCACACAGCGCACAGCGCGCCGCCTGCCATTACCTGATGTGGCTGCGCCTGGCTGCGCTGCAAGGGCAGATTTCCGCCCTCACCCGCAGCCAGCACGAGCAAAAGCTTGCCCAACTGCTAGGCCAGCAAGGCGCAGGATGGCAGGATTTCCTGCAACAGTGGACGGCATGCAACAGGGCTTGACAGGCTTTTCTGACGGGAATAATCTTTTCCCATGCGCCGATTTGATACAGCTTGCTGGGCGCACTATAAATGCCAGCTAAAGCGTGAGTCGGAAAACCCGCTGCGCTCTCTGGCCCGGCGGGTTTTTCTTTTACCGTCTTAATAGTGCGCGCACTGTGCGACATCGGGCATGTTGAAAGTAGTACCGTTTTACCGTTCCGGGCTGTGTCCGGAACACCGGCGCCGAGTTAATCGACAACTTGCAGGGCGCCCAAAAATCCTGCTAAAGCGTCGCCTGACGGTAAGGTTGGGCACGCAACAGCGCCACCCATACCCGATGGAGTTTCACCATGTACGATTGCCTGCAAGACAGCTGTAGCGACTTTTCCTTTGCCGTATACGATGCCGTGGGAAGAAAACGCCCCCTTCAAGGCAGCCTGACTGCCACCTTGTTGTCCGCCGACAGCACCCTGCCCCTGCAAGACCTGATCAACTACGCTGACCAGCTGGGTTACAGCAGCCAGCTGGATGAAAGCGGCTTGCTGACCATTCATGATGTCGGCCTGCTGGATGCACTGAACATCAACAGCCGCTTTGGCCAGCATCTGATCATCAGCTGCGATTTGCGCCGCGAAACGCCAGTACGTTTCTGAGCGCAGCAGACGTTTGCTCGCCCATTCCGGCAGCACAGGCTGAAGCGCGCCAGCACATGGCTGGCGTCGCCATTGCACAAGACAGGCCGGGCAGCGGCTCCTTATAATGGAGCGCTTGCCTACCTTGTCGAATTGATCCGCCTCCATGCTGCAGGAACTCAAAAGCGCTGCGCCCGGTGCCATTGCCGGTGAAGCCAGACAGATCGTCCGCCTTGCCTTGCCGATGATGATTGCCCAGGTCGCCCAGGTGGCCACCGGCTTTGTCGATACCGTCATGGCTGGCCGCGTCAGTACTGACGATCTGGCAGCCGTGTCGCTGGGTGCCAGCATTTTCATCACCGTCTATGTGACCCTGATGGGCGTGGTGACGTCGCTCAACCCGGTATTGAGCCATCAGCTGGGCGCTGGAGAGAAAGAACAGATTGGCGAAACCGGTCGCCAGGGTATGTGGTTCGGCCTGTTTGTCGGCCTGCTTGGTGCCGCCGCCATGCTGCTGGCCGAACACCCCTTGCGCCTGTGGCTGCAACTGCCAACCGACGTGGAAGACAAGGTGATGCTGTTCATCACCGGCACAGCCGTGGGCATGCCCGCTGCCATGGTGCACCGTGCCCTGCATGCCTATGCCTCCAGCCTGAACCGGCCCAAGGTGATCATGGTGGTCAGCCTGATTGCACTGGCGCTCAATATCCCGCTCAATTACGCGCTGATTCACGGCCTGTACGGCCTGCCCAGACTGGGGGGGGCCGGTTGCGGCTGGGCCACCGGCATCGTGTTCTGGTTCAACTGCCTGACGCTGCTGGCTTATATCTGCTGGCATCACCATTTCCGCCCCTACGGCCTGACCAGCCGGATGAGCTGGCCCGACTGGAAACGCTACGGGGCATTCCTCAAGCTGGGCCTGCCTATCGGCCTGTCCTTCTTTGTCGAGGTCAGCCTGTTTTCCTTTATCGCCCTGCTGATTGCCAAGCTGGGCATGACGGTGGTGGCCAGCCACCAGTCGGTGCTCAATTTTTCCAGCATCATCTACATGCTGCCGCAAAGCATTTCCACCGCGCTGACGGTAAGAGTCGGCCAGCGCGCCGGTGCTGGCGACTACCATCAGGCCCGTTTTGTCGCCGGAGTCGGCCTGCTGGTGGGGCTGGTCACCGCGCTGTGCACCATGTTGCTGGTGCTGTGGCTGCGCAGTGACATCATGGCCATCTATTCACCAGACCCCAAAGTGATTGCCATGGGCTCCAGCCTGCTGTTGTTTGCAGCTGTATTCCAGCTGACTGATGCCGCCCAGACCATTGCCTCCGGCGCACTGCGCGGCTACAAGCTGACCACCATTCCCATGGTGATCCACATTACCGCCTTCTGGGGCATCGGACTGGGGCTTGGCATCACGCTGGGGCTTACCGACTGGCTGGTTTCCCCGATGGGCATTTACGGTTTCTGGCTGGCACTGGTCATCAGTCTGAGCATTGCCGCCCTGCTGCTGGTGAGCTATCTGGCGCGGGAAAGCCGCCTGCGCCTGCTGCGCCACAACACCCTGCAAGAAAGCTGATGATGACGCTGTGCATTCAATCGCAAGTTTCGCTCAAACCCCATAACACCTTTGGCATGGATGTCAGCGCCGCCCATTTCTGCCAGCTGGACGACCTGGCCCGGCTGCCTGCCCTGCTGGCCGACAAGCACTACCAGCAAGGCCCGGTACTGTGGCTGGGTGGCGGCAGTAATCTTTTGCTGACACAAGACTACTCCGGCCTGGTGGTCAAACTGGGCCTGCGTGGCATCCGCGTAGTGGAAGACAATGGCGACAGCCTGCTGGTGGAAGCCGCCGCCGGGGAAAACTGGCATGACTTTGTGCGCCACTGCCTGCAACAAGGCTGGTACGGGCTGGAAAACCTCAGCCTGATTCCCGGCACGGTGGGTGCCTGCCCGGTGCAGAATATCGGTGCCTATGGTGTGGAAGTGAAGGACCGCATTGCCCAGGTGGTGTGTGCCGATTTGCATGCCAATGGTGCGGAAGTCGTACTGGACAACGCAGACTGTCGCTTTGCCTATCGCGACAGCGTTTTCAAACACGAAGCCGCCGGTCGCCTGCTGGTGACTGCCGTGCGCTTCCAGCTGACTCGCCAGCCGCAACTGAAAACAGCCTATGGCGACATCCAGCAGGAGCTGGACAAACGTGGCATCAGCCACCCCACACCGCTGGATGTCAGCGATGTGGTGATGGCCATCCGTGCCAGCAAGCTACCCAACCCGGCAGAGCTGGGCAATGCCGGCAGTTTCTTCAAGAACCCGGTCATCAGCCAGACTCAGGCCGATGCACTGTTGCAGCGCTTTCCTGCCCTGCCGCATTACCCGGCCGGGCCCGGTAAGGTAAAACTGGCAGCAGGCTGGCTGATTGATCAGGCTGGCCTGAAAGGCTACCGCCAGGGTGATGCCGCGGTTCATGACCGCCAGGCACTGGTGCTGGTGAATCATGGTACCGCCAGCGGCAGCCAGATGTGGGCACTGGCACGCCATGTGCAGGACACGGTGCGTCAGCGTTACGGTGTGGAACTGGAAGCCGAACCGCTGGTCTTGTAACACCCGGCTTTTATGAAGGAAACAGACATGCAAGCGACACGACACGGCAAGCGGCCGGTGCTGGTTTTCGATCTGGGCGGTGTGCTGGTGGACTGGAACGGCATCGACACCCTGATGGCCGTGTCGCAAGGACGTCTGGAACGTGAACAGGCCAGGCAGTTCTGGATGCATACGCCGGAGGTGGCGCTGCTGGACACTGGCCGGGTGACACCGGAGGAATTTGCCCGGCTGATGGATGAACGACTGCAACTGGGACTGGGCACTGCGGCCATGCTGCAAGCACTGGACGACTGGCTGCAAGGCCCCTACCCCGGCGTGCGAGAGCTGCTGCAACAACTGGGCGCACACTACCGGCTGGCCGTGCTCAGCAATAACAATGCGCTGCACTGGGGCAAGATCGAGCGCCAGTTCGACATCCTGCCCTTGTGCGAAACCTGCTTTGCCTCACACCACCTGGGCTTGCGCAAGCCGGACCTGGCGGTTTACCACCATGTGCAGCAAGCCTTGCAGGCAGATGCTGCCGACATCATCTTTTTTGATGACAACATCGAATGCGTGCACAGCGCCACGCAAGCAGGCTGGCAGGCCTGCCACACCGTCGGTTTTGACGCGGTGCGACAGGCAGTACAGGCTCACCGCCTGCTGGACTGAAACATTCAGAACAGCCCGGCAGCGCTGACAAACAGCAGCACCACCACAGCATAACCACCCAGCCAGCACAGCGAGCGCAGCGTGGCCTTGTCGCTGAGGTAACACAAGCCATGGCCCAGGCGCAGCAGCACGTATACCACGGCCAGCAAGTCCAGCCGGGCAGCTGGCACCTTCATCATCCAGGCCAGCAACATGGCTGAGGCATAGCAGGGAAAAGCTTCCCAGGCATTTTGTTGCGCCCAGTTGGCACGCTGGCGCCAGCCAGTGGCCGCTGCCAGCACCACCCGCGGCTGATGGTTGTCATAGGGTGCCCCGGCCTTGGCCAGCGCCGTCCACAACAAAGGCAAAAAAGAAGCCAGCAAGATACTCCACAGTGCAAACGGCATGACAACTCCTTGTAACAGGACAACATTGCAGGCATTACGCTGACATCACCAGCGCGAACCTGAACCCAGATAAGCGGCATCATCAAAAGTGCTGACCCAGTGCGGGCGGTACACCACCAGCACGGCCATGGCCAAGCCACTGGTAAAGGCCTCGGACCAGGACAGCAGAAAATAAAACGGCAAGGCTTCTTCCAGCAGGTAATCCCAGGGATAGACAGCATGGCCCCCCAGCAGCAGCATGCTGGCCAATGCACTGCAAAACAGGCTGAGTCCACCAGCAATAAAAGCATTGATGAACACATAGACAAACAACTGGGCCGGCAGCTTGCGGCGCGCCAGTTGCAACAGCCCCGCCGTCACCGCAACCGGCACCGCCGCGCCACACAGCCAGTCCAGCCCCAGCGCCAGCCAGTCGCCATGCCCGCCCGCTGCCAGCGCCAGCAATAATACGGCCAAGCCCAGCATGGCCAGCCAGGGGCCCATCAGCAAGGTCAGCACGGTCGCTCCCAGCATGTGGAAGGACAAGCCCGGCTTGAGCCCGCCACGCATCAGCCACAGACCCAGCAATACCACTACCGCGCCCAGCCAGGCATTGCTGGCACGGGCATCCAGCATATGCCAGCGTACGCGTGTGGCGGCAAAGCCCAACAGCAGGCCTGCGACGGCCATGGCGGCATAAAGCAGCCAGGTGGGAAACAGTACAGCAGGCAAATCCATGAATTCTCCAGCCTGACAGTGTGCTGCGCATGATACCACCACCACGATAAGCACCACAGTCAGGCCACGGCTGGGTACAATAACGCTTTTTTACGCCTGAGTTCCGTCATGAGCAAACAGCCAGCCAACCATCTTATTGCCCAACAAGTCAGCATAGCGCTGGCCGAGGATATTGGTCAGGCCGACTGGACCGCCCAGCTGATTGACCGGACCGCGGAAAGCAGCGCCACCGTGTTGCTGCGTGAAGATGCCGTGATTTGCGGCAAGGCCTGGTTCGAGGAATGCTTTCGCCAGGTAGACGAGCGTTGCAGTGTACTGTGGCAGGTACGCGAAGGCCGCAAGGTGGCGGCCGGTACCGTACTGTGCGAAATCAGCGGCCCGGCACGCGCGCTGCTTACCGCTGAACGTTCCGCACTGAATTTCCTGCAAACCCTGTCTGCCGTTGCCACCCAGACCCGCCGTTATGTGGATGTGGTGGCCGGCACCCGCGCCCGCATCCTGGACACCCGCAAGACCTTGCCTGGCCTGCGCCTGGCGCAGAAGTACGCGGTAACCGTGGGCGGAGGCGACAATCAGCGCATCGGTTTGTACGACGGCATCCTGATCAAGGAAAACCACATCATGGCGGCCGGTGGCATTGCCCAGGCACTGGAACAGGCCTTCCGCATCATTCCGCCCGGCGTTTCCTTGCAGATTGAAGTGGAAAACCTGGACGAGCTGCAACAGGCGCTGGACGCTGGTGCCAAGCTTGTCCTGCTGGACAATATGTCGCTGGATGACATGCGTCGCGCGGTGGAATTGAGCGCGGGCAAGGCCTTGCTGGAAGCCTCCGGCGGTGTGGACATGGACACCGTGCGTGCCATTGCCGAAACCGGTGTCGACCGCATTTCCATCGGCAAGCTGACCAAGGACATCCAGGCCATCGACCTGTCCATGCGCTTCGCCGTCTAGTCCGGCAGCAAGGGACAATGCACGGACCGCAGTCCGACATTGTCCTTTTGTCGTTTTAAGGGATATACCACATAAGACAGCCTGCCGCTTGCAGGCTCCATTTCATTACAGGGGAACCGCACACTTGCGCACGCTCTTCCACAACAAGGGCAGACTAGCCAAATGGCTGGCTGCCATCTTTCTGCTCAGCACCCTGCTGGTGGTCGTTCTCGACCTGGCAGGCACGCGGCAGCAAGGGGAAAGCGAAGCGCGCAACCAGGCGGCAGGCTTGTCACAGCTGCTGGAAGAGCGCCTGTCATCCGGCCTGCGCGAAACCAACCTGATCCTGAAAAGCGCCAGCGACAGCAATCTGGTGCAGATGCTGCTGAACAAACACATGCTAAGCCAGGACCAGCAGCAACGCATCGACCTGCTGCTGCAGGGCAAGCTGCGCCAGATGCCGCAACTCAAGCAGATCGACATCCTGGATAGCGCCTGTTACGTGCTGTACTCCACGCAGCACAACAATGCCGCCTCACAGCTGAAAACCGACTATTGCCGCTGGTATCACCGCAATGGCAATCAGGATGGCAACTTTACCTCCACCCGGCAGGACCACGGCCAGGATGGCATTGTGCTGGTGCAAAAGCTGCTGAACCAGGACGATGAGGCGGTGGGCATGGTGGTGGGCATTCTGGACCGCCACTTCTTCCAGACCGAAGTTGCCAAACTGCCGGTAGGCCGCTTTGGCGAAATCCTGGTGCTGGACCAGCGCCAGGTGCTGCAAGCCAGCTGGCCAGCGCAGAACGCGCATTCCGAGCAGCCGCTGAACGAACTGCAAAGCACCGATGTACTGGAACGCCACGACAATTACCTGCAGTTCCGTGCCAGTTCGATTCTGGATCAGGAAGTCCGCCTGTACAGCTCGCGCCTGATGGAAGGCTTCCCTTTCCGCGTGGTGGTAGGCATCGCCGAGCGGGACTTCACCCGCGCTTACCATGACAAGGCAACACTGGCGATTCTGGCCTGGCTGTTCACCGCCGCGCTGACCCTGATCACACTACGCAGCCATCTGGCCAGCATCCGGCAGAACCGCTTATTGTCAGCCAGTGCCGCCCGCATCCGCGAAAGCGAGGAACTGGCAAGGCTCACGCTGGATACCGCACCGGTGGCCCTGATTCTGGTCGCGACACAAACCATGCGCATCCTGCGTGCCAATGCCCCGGCCCGCGACATGCTGCAGATTCTCCCTGCCCCGCTGCGTCATGATGGCCAGCCCGCGCTGCTGGATCTGCCCTTGCATCTGGAGCCAGTCAATGAATGGCTGCGCAACGGGGAAGCGGTAGCCAACCGGGAAACCGAGCTGCAACGCGAAGACCAAAGCAGTTTCTGGGCGATTGTGTCGGTGGAACTGATGCCACATCAGCAGATTCCGGCCGCGTTGATTGCCTTGTATGACATTTCCCAGCGCAAGGCACTGGAAAACGAGCTGGAAGAAAAGAACCGCCTGCTCAATGAAATGGCCATCACCGACCCGCTCACCCGACTGTGCAACCGCCGTCATGCCGACCAGACCTTGCGGGAAGAGCTGCAACGTTGCGAACGCTACAGCCAGCCGATGTCAGTGGCGGTATTCGATATCGACCATTTCAAGCAGTTCAATGACCGCTTTGGCCATCAGGCCGGTGACAATGTGCTGCTGGCGGTGGCGAATGCGCTGATCGACTGCACGCGCAGCATGGACGTGTGTGCCCGCATTGGTGGCGAAGAATTCCTGGTGATTTTCCCCTGCACCCGCTTGCGCGATGCAGAAAAAGTGATGGCGCGGGTGCAGCAGGTATTGGCCGGCACGGTATTCCCGTTCACCGATGAAAAAGTCACCTTCAGTGGCGGCATTACCGACTGGCGACCGGGAGACAGCCCGTCGGGCATGCTCAGCCGTGCCGACAAGCTGCTGTACGAGGCCAAGATGGCCGGTCGCGACCTGATGCTCAGCGACGGCAACCCGGAATGACCGATTGCCGGGTCAGCACCATCAGCGCTGGCTGGCTTCACCGTGCTGGCCCAGTGCCTGCGCCAGCAGGCGCAGCATGGCGGCGGTAGCGCCCCAGATGGTGTAATGCTGCCACTGCATGGCCAGATACTGTCCACGCACACCGTCACGTTCGTAACTGTGCCGCTCGTACTGACGCCCATCCAGCGCCAGCGCCAGTGGTACCTCGAACACCTCCGCCACTTCACCCGGCTCCGGTCGCAACTGCAAGGGCGGTTGCAGCATGGCAACCACAGGCGTCACGACAAAATCGGTAATGGTGACGTACTGCGGCAGCGTACCCAGCACTGTCACGCCATCGGCCGCCAGGCCAATTTCCTCATGTGCTTCACGCAAGGCAGCGGCAATCACCGAATTGTCGGTGGCATCCACTTTTCCGCCCGGAAAGCTCACCTGTCCGGCATGGGTGGACAGCGACTCCGTCCGCCGCGTGAGCAACACGGTAGGACCGCTGTCATGCCACACCAGCGGCACCAGTACCGCCGCCGGACGCTGTTTCGCCCCGGCCACACGCCAGGGAATGTCCCCGGCACGTCCATCAAACTCGAACCCTGCCAGACGCTGGCGTATCCAGGCCTGGGCCTCCACCATTTCAGCCGGCCACATGGCTGTCATCCTTGTTTTGATTGCGGGCCAATCTTGGGCAGGGCCAGCTCGCTCCAGTGTGCAAACAGGCGAATGGCCAGGCCAAGCACAAACAGCAACTGCAACATCCAGCTGGTGACCCAGGTCAACTGGTCCAGCACAAACAAACCACCAGCTACCAGTATGGACACCGTGCCGTAAAAATCCTTGTGCAGGATGAAGGGAATGTCATTCACCATCATGTCACGCACCACTCCGCCACCCACTGCGGTAATGAAACCCAGCAACACCACGCCAAAGGCGTTCAGGTCGTACATCAGTCCCACCTGGGCACCGGTAATGCTGAAGGCAACCAGGCCGAGCGAATCGGCAATGATGAACAGGCGGTCCAGCGTGCGGCTTTGCCGCCTGTGCAGGCGCAGCAAGACCGACAGCAACAGGGTAGCGGCGATGATGGCCAGGCTGCTGTAATTGAAGAACACCAGCGGCACCCTTGCCACCAGTACATCACGCAAAATGCCGCCACCGATGGCGGTAAGCAGGGCCACCACCACGATGCCCAACAAATCCAGCTGCTTGCGCACGCCGATCAGATAACCGGAAAAGGCAAAAGCAACGGTGCCGATGGCGGAGAACAACTCCATCTGGAAAAAACGGCTACTGAATTCCATCTGCAAGCAATACCATAAAAAACGCCAGACCTGCTCAGGTCCGGCGTCGGGTTCATTCATCATTTCCCAGGCGGGAAAACCGCGTCAGGCTTAACGACGCATGGAATCGAAGAAGGCCAGATTGGACTTGGTGGCCTTGATCTTGTCCTGCAGGAATTCCATCGCCTCGATGTCATCCATCGGGTACAGCAGCTTGCGCAGTACCCAGATGCGTTGCAACTGGTCTTGCGGCACCAGCAGCTCTTCGCGACGGGTACCGGAGCGATTGATGTTCAGTGCCGGGAATATGCGTTTTTCCGCCATGCGACGATCCAGATGGATTTCGCAGTTGCCGGTACCCTTGAATTCTTCGTAGATCACATCGTCCATGCGGCTGCCGGTATCGATCAGCGCGGTGGCGATGATGGTCAGGCTGCCGCCCTCTTCCACATTACGCGCGGCACCGAAGAAGCGCTTGGGGCGCTGCAGGGCGTTGGCATCCACACCACCGGTCAGCACCTTGCCCGAAGCCGGTACCACGGTGTTGTAGGCACGCGCCAGACGGGTGATGGAGTCCAGCAGAATGACGACATCCTTCTTGTGCTCGACCAGACGCTTGGCTTTTTCAATCACCATTTCAGCCACTTGCACGTGGCGGGTGGCCGGCTCGTCGAAGGTGGAGGATACAACCTCGCCCTTCACCGAACGCTGCATTTCGGTCACTTCTTCCGGACGCTCGTCGATCAGCAGCACAATCATCACCGCTTCCGGGTGGTTGGTGGTGATGGCGTGCGCGATGTGTTGCAGCATGACCGTTTTACCGGACTTGGGCGGCGCCACCAACAAGGCACGCTGACCTTTGCCAATGGGGGCAATCAGATCGATGATGCGGCTGGTGATGTTTTCCTCGCTACGGATGTCGCGCTCGAGCTTGAACTGCTCGGTCGGGAACAGCGGCGTGAGGTTTTCAAACAGGATCTTGTGCTTGGAGTTCTCCGGCGGCTCGCCGTTGACCTTGTCCACCTTCACCAGTGCAAAATAGCGCTCGCCGTCCTTGGGGGTACGGATTTCGCCTTCGATCGAGTCACCGGTATGCAGATTGAAACGGCGGATCTGCGACGGGCTGACGTAGATGTCATCCGGGCCGGCCAGATACGAGGTATCCGGGCTGCGCAAGAATCCGAAGCCGTCCGGCAGCACTTCCAGTGTGCCCTCGCCGAAGATGCTTTCGCCTTTTTTGGCCTGGTTTTTCAGAAGCGCAAAGATGAGGTCTTGTTTGCGCAGGCGGTTCGCGCCCTCGATCTCGTTGGAAATAGCCATTTCCACGAGCTGGGATACATGAAGGTGTTTGAGGTCAGATAAATGCATAGCGGCCGTTGGTCGACTCGTAAAGATTGAGCAGAACGCTGTTTGTGAGGTGTGGGTGCAGACAAGAGACAGGCGACTGATGTGCCGCCTGTTTGAAGAAATTCAGCTGAGGATAGACGCTTTAGATGTGACTGTCAATGAAGGCGGCCAGCTGGCTCTTGGCCAGTGCACCAACCTTGGTGGCGGCAACCTGGCCGTCCTTGAAGATCATCAGGGTCGGGATGCCGCGGATGCCGAATTTCGGCGGGGTCAGTTCGTTCTGGTCGATGTTCAGCTTGGCCACTTTCAGGCGACCGGCGTATTCCTTGGCCACTTCGTCCAGGATGGGGGCGATCATCTTGCAAGGACCGCACCATTCAGCCCAGTAGTCGACCAGAACCGGCACATCGGCCTTCAGGACGTCTTGTTCAAAGGAGTCGTCGGTTACGTGCAGGATAAGATCGCTCATGGCTTCCTCTAGTATTCGGGGTGGTTTGCAGTATCGATAGCCGTTGATGGTAACAATTGACTGAGCGTGGAGCAACCGCCGTCTGGTGGCGGCAGCGGCAGAATCCGCCCACTGTCGCCCGGCCGGGCGCAGCGTGCGGCACATCAGGAAATGCATGCAAGAATTCGGCTGGTCAACTGACAATGGGAGCGAACCCCGCCATTTTCAAGTCGTCGGCAAGGCTGCCGCCAGCAATTGGCGGGTATAGGGCTGCTCGGGGCTGGCAAATACCCGGGCGGTCGGCCCCTGCTCCACCACCTTGCCCGCCTGCAACACCAGCACCTGATGGGCGATGGCACGGATGACCGCCAGGTCGTGACTGATGAACAGATAGCTCAGGCCGTACTTGCGCTGCAGGCTGCGCAACAGTTGCAGCACCTGCTTTTGCAAGGTGGCATCCAGTGCGCTGGTGGGTTCGTCCAGCAGGATCAGTCGCGGTTTGAGGATCAGCGCGCGGGCAATGGCAATGCGCTGGCGCTGGCCGCCGGAAAATTCGTGCGGATAGCGTTCCATCATTTCGTGATGCAGGCCAACCTCGGACAGGGTGGCCACCACCTGCTGGCGAATCTGCGCGGCACTTAAGCCCGGCTGATGCAAGGCCAGGCCCTCGGCCACAATCTGCCCCACCGTCATGCGTGGCGACAGCGAGGAAAACGGGTCCTGGAACACCACCTGGAAATCCTTGCGGGCACGGCGCAGTTTGCCGCCATGCAAGGCATGCAATGCCAGATCATCCAGCCGGATTTCCCCCTCGCAGGGCAGCAGGCGCAGCAGGGCAAGGCCCAACGATGTCTTGCCGGAGCCGGACTCACCGACGATGCCCAGTGTCTGCCCCGGCGGTACCTGCAGCGAAACATCCTGCAATACGACGCGATTACGCTTGCGCAACCAGCCACCGGCCACCGGATAGCTCACCTTGATGGCGCTGGCTTGCAGCCGGGGCCGGGTATCAGCTGCGGGCGCGGCATCGTCCTCCAGCTTGTCGGGGCGGCTGGCCAGCAGCTCGGCGGTGTAAGGATGGGCCGGATGGCTGAACACCTGCGCCACCTTGCCGCTTTCCACCACCAGCCCGCCACGCATCACGATGACCTTGTCGGCAAAGCGCCGAACCAGATTGAGGTCGTGGGTGATGAACAGCACCGCCATGCCCATCTCCTGCTGCAATTCATCCAGCAATTGCAGGATTTGCGCCTGCACCGTCACATCCAGCGCGGTGGTGGGTTCATCGGCAATCAGTAACCTGGGCTGGCAAGCCAGCGCCATGGCAATCATCGCGCGCTGACGCTGACCGCCGGACAGCTGGAAGGGGTAGCTGTCGATCTTATCCACCGCATCGGCAATGCCGGTACGCAGCAACAGGCGAATGGCCTCGGCCCGCGCTTCACGGGCATTCAGTCCCAGATGCAGGGTCAGGGTTTCGCCAATTTGCCGGCCAATGGTGAACAGCGGGTTGAGCGCATGCATGGGTTCCTGAAAAATCATGGCGATGTCGCGGCCACGGATCTGCCGCAGGCGCTTCTCGCCCACGCCCAGCAGTTCTTCTCCGGCCAGGCGGATGGAGCCTGCAAGCCGCACATCAGGGTTCAGCTGCAACAGTGCCTGGGCGGTGACGGTCTTGCCGGAGCCGGATTCGCCCACCAGCGCCACTTTTTCGCCAGCGGCCACACTGAAACCGACCGAGGACAATACTTGCTGCCGGCCAAAGTGGGCATTGAGCGCGGCAACTGTCAACAGGGTTTCCATCTCAGCCTTTCCGGGTATCCAGCGCGGCACGCAGGCCTTCGCCTATGAAAATCAGCAATAAGAGGGTGACGGTCAGCACCACAAAGGTAGGCAGCGCAATCCACCAGGCATCCAGATTATCCTTGCCCTGTGCCAGCAGCTCGCCCAGGCTGGGCGTGGACGATGGCACGCCAAGGCCGAGAAAATCCAGGCTGGTGAGCGCCAGAATCGCCCCGCTCACCCGGAATGGCAGGAAGGCCAGCACCGGTGTAAGGCTGTTGGGCAGCACGTGCCGCCACATGATCTGCCAGCTGTTCAGCCCGCTGGCACGCGCGGCCAGCACGTAGTCCATCTGCCGGTTGCGCAGGAATTCTGCCCGCACGTAATCGGCCAGGCCCATCCAGCCAAACAGCGTGAGCAACAGCAACAGCAACCACAGACTGGGGTTGAACAAGGACGCCAGGATGATCAGCAAATACAGCTCGGGCAAGCTGCCCCAGATTTCCAGCACACGCTGCAGCAGCAGGTCGAACTTGCCACCGAAAAAGCCTTGCAGCGCGCCAAACAATACCCCCAGCAGGGTGCCGGACACGGTAAGCGCCAGCGCAAACAGCACCGACACCCTGAAACCGTAGATCAGCCGTGCCAGCACATCACGCCCGCGGTCATCCGTACCCAGCACATTGTCGTTGGACGGTGCGGCCGGATTGGGATTGTCGGCAAAGTAATTCACCGTGTTGTAGCTGTAGGGGTTGGGCGCATAAATGGCGAAATTGCCCGGCCGGGCAAACTGGTCCTGGATGAAGGGGTCCAGATAATCGGTAGCGGTATCGAAATCGCCACCAAAGGCGGTTTCCTGATAATCGAACAGCACCGGGAAATACAGCTGATCGTGATAACGCACCACCAGCGGCCGGTCGTTGGACAGCAGCTCCGCCCCCAGCGACAGGACAAAAAACAGCAAGAACAGCCACAGGCTGTAAAAGCCGCGCTTGTGCTGGCAAAAGCGCCGCCAGGCACGCTGGGTCGGTGTCAGGCTGGGTGCGTGGCTCATCGCTCCCCTCCGTCAAAACTGACCCGCGGGTCCACCAGCACGTAGCTGAGGTCGGACAGCAGCTTGGCCACCAGCCCCAGCAGGGTGAACACATACAGGCTGCCCATCACCACCGGGTAATCGCGCCGCATCACGGACTCGTAGGACAGCAGACCCAGTCCGTCCAGGGAAAACAGGGTTTCAATCAGCAGGCTGCCAGTGAAAAAAGCCCCGATGAAAGCGGCCGGGAAGCCGGTAATCAGCGGAATCAGCGCATTGCGGAACACATGGCGGTACAGGATGGCCCGCTCGGACAAGCCCTTGGCGCGGGCGGTGTACACATACTGACGGCGGATTTCCTCCAGAAACACATTCTTGGTGAGCATGGTCATCACCGCCAGATTCCCCACCACCGAGGCCGTCACCGGCAACACGATGTGCCACAGATAATCCAGCACCTTGTCGATAAGGCTCAGGCTGCCCCAGTTGTCGCTCACCAGCCCGCGCAGCGGAAACAGCTGCCAGAAGCTGCCACCGCCAAACAGTACCAGCAGGGCCACCCCCAGCACGAAGCCCGGAATGGCATAACCCAGCAAAATTACCGTGCTGCTGGCCAGATCGAACAGGCTGCCGTCACGCACCGCCTTGGCAATGCCCAGCGGAATGCACAGCAGATAGGTGATGAAGAAGGTCCACAGGCCGATGCTCATCGACACCGGCAGCTTGGACAGAATCAGCTGCGCCACCGACTGGTGATGGAAAAAACTCTCGCCCAGATCGAAACGGGCAAAACCGGCCAGCATGTGGCCGAAACGCTGCAAGGGCGGCTGATCAAAGCCATACAGCTTTTGCAGTGCCTGCAACTCTTCCGGCTGCAAGCCGCCACGGCTCTTGAACACGCCGCTGGTGGCCGTGGTTTCGCCGGCCACGCCACCATGGCTCAGTTGCTGCACCATCTGCTCTACCGGACCGCCCGGCACAAACTGGATGATGGCAAAGGTGAGCGCCAGCACGCCAACCAGCGTGGGAATCATCAGCAACAGCCGTTTCAGGATATAGCGCCACATGCTTATTTTTTCTCCCACCAGGTTTCGATGGCCCAGGTGATGGGGCTGTAATACAGCGGCAGCCTGGCCGGTTGGCCAAAGCGGTTCCACCAGGCCATGCGGTGATACGGCAGATTCCAGTTGGGCACCAGGTAATAGCCGGCACGCAGCACGCGGTCCAGTGCATGGCTGGCGGCAAGCAGCTGCTGCCGGCTGGCAAAGTGCTGGAATTGCGGCAGCAAGGCCTCCACTGCCGGGTCGCACAGCCCGGCCCAGTTTTGCGAGCCGGGTGTCTGTGCCGCCTGGCAGCTGTGGAAGTCCAGCTGTTCGTTGCCCGGGCTGTTGCTGGCGCCGTACACCACCACCGTCATGTCGTAGTCAAAATCATTCAGCCGCCGCTGGTAGATGGCCGGGTCCACCACCCGCACGGTCAGGGTGATGCCCAGCTTGGCCAGGTTCTGCTGCCAGCCGCTGGCCACCCGGTCGTATACCTTGGAATAGGTCAGAAATTCGATGCGCAGCGGGCGGCCCATGTGATCCACCAGCTTGCCGCCCTCATAGCGCCAGCCTGCCTCGAACAGCAACTGACGCGCCTCGCGCAGATTGCGGCGGATGCCATAACGTCCGTCAGTGAAGGGAGGTTCCACCGGCAGGCCGAATACCACCGGGTCCAGCTTTTCGCGCAGCGGCTCCAGCAGCTTCAGCTCATCCGGCCCCGGCAGGCCGCTGGCAGCCAGTTCGCTATTGGTGAAAAAGCTGTTGCTGCGGCGGTACTGGCCATAAAACAGGTTGCGATTGGCCCATTCGAAGTCAAAGGCCAGACTGATGGCCTGGCGCAGGCGTTTGTCGGCAAACTGTGGCCGCCGCAGATTGAAGACAAAGCCCTGCATGCCGGCAGAGCGCTGATGCGGCAGCACTTTCTTGACGATGCGGCCATCGTCGAACTTGGGGCCGATATAGCCACGCGCCCACTGCTTGGCCATGTTTTCGGCCGAAACATCAAACTCGCCGGCCTTGAAGGCTTCCAGCCGGACGGTTTCGTCCTGGTAATAGCGGTAGCCGACTTCGTCAAAATTGAACATGCCGCGCCGTACCGGCAAATTGGCCGCCCAATAGTGCGGATTGCGCTGAAAACGGATGTTCTTGCCCAGTTGGTATTGGCTCAGTACATAGGGGCCGGAACCGACGGGCGGCACCAGCACCATGTCGGCCAGCGTCTTGCCGGCAGGAATCCACTGCCGGGAAAACACCGGCAGCTGGCACAGAATCATGTGCAGTTCGGAATTCTTGCGCTTGAAATCAAAACGCACCGTATTGGCATCCAGCGCCAGTGCTTGCTTCACATCCGCCCAGTACAGCCGGTACTGCGGCGTGGCGGCCGGGTCGCGGGTGAGGGTATTGAAGGAAGCCACCACATCGGCGGCCTGCACCGGCTGGCCGTTGGCAAAACGCGCCTGTGCATTCAGATGAAAACGCACGGACAGCTTGTCGGCTGCCAGCTGCATGTCGTCAGCCAGCAAACCGTAGCAAGTGTACGGTTCGTCCTCGCTGTTCACCCCCAGGGTATCCAGCGTCAGGGCTTCTATCCCATCGGCCTTGTCGCCCTTGAGCGAGAAGGGGTTGAGCGTGTCAAAACTGCCTTGTGCCGGCAAAACCAGCCGCCCGCCCTTGGGCGCAGACGGATTGACGTAGTCAAAATGTGTAAAGCCTGCCGCATATTTCGGCACATAGCCCAGCGCCTGAGACGGCGCAGCCATGCTGCTGCACGCCCACAGCAGCAGCATCACCCCCAAGCAATGTAAGTGTTTCATCTTGTTGTACGGCTTACGAATTGATCATGACTAGCTTATCATTGTGGCTTTTATCCCTGTCCGGACAGGCCGGTGCCGTGCATCAGCTGCCGCAGTGACAGGATTTTAAGATTCATCGTGGCTAGAATAGCCTGTTTCAGCATGGTGACGGAATGCAGTCTGATTCCGATTTACCGCTTGTTACCACGATATAAACCTTTTTCCGAGCACCTGCCCGTGTCATGAAGGCAGGCTGTAGGACAATCCCCACGACAGCGTAGCGCAGGCTTGGGTATAATGCCCCCCTGTTTCTACCAAGAAGGACTCCAAATGGGCTTTCTGCAAGGCAAAAAAATTCTGATTACCGGCATGATTTCCAACCGCTCCATCGCTTACGGCATCGCTCAAGCCTGCCACCGCGAAGGCGCCGAGCTGGCATTCACCTATGTGGTGGACAAGCTGGAAGATCGTGTACGTGAAATGGCCAAGGATTTTGGCAGCGAACTGGTGTTCCGCTGCGATGTACAAAGCGATGATGAAATCAACCAGCTGTTTGTTGACCTGGGCAAACAGTGGGATGGCCTGGATGGCTTGGTACACGCCATTGCCTTCGCCCCGCGCGAATCGCTGGAAGGCGACTTCCTGGACGCACTGAGCCGTGAAGCATTCCAGACTGCTCACGATGTGTCGTCCTACAGCTTCCCGGCACTGGCCAAGGCTGCCCGCCCGATGATGCAAGGCCGTAACGGCGCCCTGCTGACCCTGTCCTACCTGGGCGCGGTACGTGCCATCCCCAACTACAATGTGATGGGTCTGGCCAAGGCCAGCCTGGAAGCATCGGTACGCTTCATGGCTGCCAGCCTGGGCAAGGACGGCATCCGGGTGAACGGTCTGTCCGCCGGTCCGATCAAGACCCTGGCTGCTGCCGGCATTTCCGGCTTCTCCAAGCTGCTGTCCATTGCTGCCGGCCAATCCTGTCTGCGCCGCAATGTGACCACCGAAGAAGTGGGCAACACCGCTGCCTTCCTGCTGTCGGACCTGTCCTCCGGCATCACCGGCGAAATCACCTATGTGGACGCCGGCTTCAGCATCAACTCGATGAACGTGCCGGACGCCTGATTCCGCGGCTTTCATCGCACATTTCCTCAGGTTTGGTTTACTGACGGGATAAGCATTACAGGGCGCTCTCCTGCCGGGACAGCGCCCTGTTTGCATGCATGGCTCCACCATTCGGTGGATGGTCGCCTGCCCAAGCCCATTGCACACTGCGCCCACACCCAACACCATCAGGAGCGCAGCATGAGCAATCAACCCGTTTTCATTCCGGTCGGCGATCTGGCTGACGGTTTTGCCCCCGACAGCCACATCCTGCCTTTCAGCCCGCTGCTGCAGGGCCGTCAGTTGCAACTGCATTTTGCCGATGGCAGCGGTGCCCGCTTGCAAGTGAATGCCGCAGACTGCCAGCTGACGGCATTGGCCGACGGAGAGGCAGCAGGATTCAGCGGCCAGGGCCGCTACCGCGCCAGCAGCCTGCGCCCCGATATCGTGTTGCTGGATTTCCTGCCGGAAGGGCAGCACGGGCATTCACTCAGCCTGGTACTGGATCTGGCACATGGCCTGTTCACTGCCGTGGCCGGGGTGCTGCCGCAGGCGGAAGATGTCGCCCGTTCGGCCTTCAGCCGGGTATTGGCCGGTGAGGCACTGACCGCCGTGGACTGCCGCTTTTCCCATGGCTGCATCGACCAGCCGGTGACAGCACACAGCACGCTGCACCACAGCACCGACGAGTTGATCGGCCTGCGCAACCAGTACCGCTACAGCCCCACCGAATGCTACGAACACATCTATCTGAATAGCCACTTCTATACCTGGCAGTGCCTGCAAGGGGTGGAGCAAGGCCTGGCCGATGTGGACCGCTGTCATTACTTCAAGCTGGCAGAGCAGCTTTATCTGTTTGTGTGGCGGGAAAAGATTGTCCCCACGCTGGGCGTGGTGCTGATCGACCTGCAACAGCTGAAAACCGATGGCAAGATCTTCGGCTACCAGGGCAACGACTTTAGCGCGCTGTCCAACTTCCCGGTGGGTGCCATCACGCAGATTCTCAACCACACCAGCCACGCACTGTAAGCCGGAGCACAGCCATGCTGAACTTCGATTTTGCCGGCAAAGTGGTCTTGGTGACCGGAGGCGCACAAGGCATAGGTGCCGCCATCAGCCAGCTGTTTGCCCGCCACGCGGCTACCGTGGTGGTGGCGGATATGCAGGGAGAAACGGCCCAGTCCATGTCCGCCAGCTTGCGGGCGCAGGGCTTGAAGGCCAGCGCCTGCCAGTGCGATCTGGCCGAGCCGGAACAGGCCACCACACTGGTGGCGCAGGTGCTGGCAGAATATGGCCGGCTGGATGTGCTGATCCACAACGCGGCCTATTTCCCGCTCACTGCGTTTGCCGACATCACCCCGCCCCTGCTGCAACGGACTCTGGCGGTGAATCTGCAGGCGCTGTTCTGGCTGAGTCAGGCCGCCCTGCCCGCCATGCGCGCGCAAGGTGGCGGGCGCATGCTGGTGACTTCCTCGGTAACCGGCCCGCGGGTTGCCTATCCGGGGCTGGCACACTATGCCGCTTCCAAGGCAGGGGTCAATGGCTTCATCCGCGCTGCCGCGCTGGAACTGGCGGCCGATGGCATCACCGTCAACGGCGTGGAACCGGGCATGATCCGCACCCCGGCCATGGATAATCTGGGCGATGACAAGCTGAATGCCGCCATCGCCCGCAACATTCCACTGGGACGACTGGGCGAGCCGGGAGATATTGCCGCCGCCATGCTGTTTCTCGCCTCGGATGCCGCAGCCTACATCACCGGGCAGACCATCATCGTGGACGGCGGTGCCACCTTGCCGGAGAGCACGGCGGCGCAGCACTGAAATGATTGGTAGTGCCGCAAACGACAACACCGCCATGTAGGCGGTGTTGTTCATTGAATCCAATTGAAACCGCGCTCAGGACAGTGCGTTGAAAGCCAGGGTAGGCACATCGACAATGCTGGAGCCGCCATCAGCCACAATGGCCGCGCCAGTGATGATGCTGGCCTGCTCCGACAGCAGGAAGCGACAGATGCTGGCGATTTCCTCCGGTGCGGCAGCCCGGCGCAAGGGAACATCCGCCGTCACCCGGGCATAGGCCTCATCCAGGCTGTCGCCATACTGTTGCATCAACGGCTGCATTTCATCATCCGCCATCGGCGTTTTCACCCAGCCGGGACACACCGCATTCACCCTCACCCCGTGCGGGCCGTAATCACGCGCCAGCGAACGGGTGAGGCCAATCAGCGCATGCTTGGCGGTGGTATAGCCGCACACCTCCGGCCCGGCGGCCAGTGAGGCTATCGAAGCCAGCAACACCATGGCACCCCGGCTGGCCATCAAATCCGGCAGGCATGCCCGTGCGGCAACAAAAGCGGTATCCAGATTGGCACGCATCGCCGCCTGCCACGTGGCATCGTCCGTATCCAGCGCACTGCCCATGCCCAGACCACCGGCACAACACAGCAAGCCGTCAATGGCACCAAAGCGTTGACGGATATGCGCCAGCCAGTCCGGCCAAAGCGTGCTGTCCGCTGCATCGCCCGCCAGTGCCAGCGCACCGTATTGCGCGGCCAGCTGCTGCACGGGCGCGGCACGACGGCCAATCAATACCAGCTGCACGCCGTCGGCTGCCAGCAATGCGGCGCAGGCTGCGCCTATGCCACTGCCGGCACCGGTAATCACCACGGTTTTGGCTTGTGCTGCCATCTGCTTTCCTTCCTGAAATAAGAACGGGAAGCCACAGTGTAGGCAGACCAGCCATCTTCCCCCATCCACCAGATGGAGGAGCCGCGTCTGCATGTGACGCACATTGTTCCGGGCAAATGGCAGATGGCGACTTGGGAAGGGGCGCGCAGAATGTTAAGATATTAATCACATTGATCCGCCATCCTGAATCGCATGCCAACTTCCAGCGCACAACACCAGCACCGTCTGCCGCAGCACTTGCTGCGCGCCCGTGAAGCCGTGATGGCTTACTTTCGTCCCTTGCTCAACAGTGTGGGCCTGACCGAACAGCAATGGCGCATTCTGCGCCTGCTGGATGACCGCGGCGAAATGGAAGCCGGGGTGATTGCCGACCTGGCCTGCATCCTGTCCCCCAGCCTCACCGGCATTCTGGTGCGCATGGAAAAGGCCGGCCTGATTCATCGCAGCCGTGACAAGGTGGATAGCCGCCGCCTGATCGTGTCCTTGTCCAGGGAAGGCCGCCAGCTGACGCGCGAGGTCGCGCCACTGTCCAATGCCTGCTACCGGCAGATAGAAGCGCATTTTGGCGAGGAAAAGCTGGAACTGCTGATCAGACTGCTGAACGAACTGGAACAACTGCCAGCCCCCGTGGCGCTGACCGAAGACAAGCCGCTGCTGACCGAAGCTGACCGCTGAAACCAGCGACTGAAAGCAACAGGCCCCGGTGTAATGCCGGGGCCTGTTGTGTATTGTTTTACCGCGTGAAAATCAGCCCGCGCAGCCCACCACTCGCCGCACCGCCGCCATCACGGCCAGCAGCGCCAGCTTTTGTGTGGTCAACAGGCGGATATAGCGGCGAAAAGGCGGGAAGCTGCCCACCACTTCACTGGCGGCAAAATGCTCGACTTCCAGCCGCCAGCCCTGCTCATCCGCAATCAGTTCACAACGCTTGAAATCCAGCGGCATCAGCGCGGTGTGCAAGTCGCGGTCCTGCTGCAACAAGACCATCAGGCCCGCCAGCTCTGCGCCAGCACCCTCGCGGCGCAGACAGGCAAAACCGCTGCGCTGCCAGTTGCCGCGGTGTTGCAGTTGCAGCCGGGACGGACTGGATGGCGCAGTACCAGGCAGTGCCAGTACAAAGCAGCAGCTGACGGTATGCAGCAGGAACTGGCTTTCCACCCGCTCCTCCACCCGGAAAAACCAGTCCGCAGCAGGCAAGCGGTATGCCGGACAGCCCTCTTCCGCACCGACCACTTCCAGCCCGTTCAGGTCCTGCGCCAGCCTGGCCAGGGTTGCCCCCGGCCGGTAAGCCCGTGGCAGGCGTGGCTGCCACAGCCGCTCAAGCGCCAGAGGCAACACGCTTGAGCTCCTCATCAATCAGCGAAGCATGACCGCCCACCTTGCCGAACTCCTCGGCCAGAATGTCTTCAATGGCCACGGCACGGAAGGGGTTCACCTTCTGGACAAACACGGTCCACACCAGTGCATACAGCGCAGTCAGCCCCAGCATGATGCCAAAAGGCAGATAGATGTCCCGCGGATGCATGCCCGGAGGAGTGATGTACCAGATGGCAAGCAGGATGCCCACCGAGGAGATGATCTGCGGCAGCGGAAACCACGGCGAGCGGTAGGCACGCGGGAAATCCGGCCGGGTGAAGCGCAGACGGACAATGGCCAGATTCACCAGCAGATAAGCCACCCCCCAGGCACACACCGCCGCCAGCACCAGCGGCATGATGCGATCCAGATCCCCCTGGATGATCCAGGCATGGACACAGGGGATGATCACCGCCACCAGAATGCCCACCAGCGGTGTTTTGAAACGCGGGTGCAGATAGGTAAAGGCCTTGGGCAATGCACCATCCACCGCCATGCCATACAGAATGCGCGGCAGCGCGGCAATCAGGGTGTTGATGGTGGCCGCACCGGCAAACAGCAGGCCGATACCCAGCCAGATCTTGCCGAACGGCCCCATCACCTGATCGGCAAACGCCGGAATGGCCATCGGCGTATCCAGCAAATGCGGGCCGGCAGGCGCTTTCGGGTCCATCGCCACATTGGCTACCTGATGCACCATGGCCGCACCGTAGATGGCCATGGTGACGGCAACGCCGGTCAGGCCCAGCTTGGCGGCACGCGGAATGTTACGGTCCGCGTTTTTCAGCTCCGGTGCCAACGGCGTCACCAGTTCGAAACCGACAAACATAAACATGGCCATGCCAATCAGGCTGAGCACGCCGCTGGCATCAGACAGGTCCAGCGGGCTGCCAAACCAGCCTTGCAGCGAAACCGCCGGTGCCTTGATCAGGCCAATGATGCCGAACACGGTGAGCGTGGCCCACATCACGAAGGTGAGCACGATTTCCGCCTTGCCGAAAATGGTAACCCCCAGGGCATTGAGAATGCCGAACAGCACCACCAGCCCCACCCCCACCATCCAGGAAGTACCGCTGTGTTCCATCATGGTGTTGAGGTGTTCAAAGTTCACCAGCGCCATGATGCCGGACAGGATGGTTTCCGCCGTACCGGCAAACACATGCACCAGCAGATACGCGGAAATGGTGCCGGTAATCGCCCAGAAGCGTCCCAACCCGCAGGATATGTAGTCGTAGACGGCACCGGAAGTCGGCATCATCGAGGCCGCCTCGGCAAAGGTGGTGGCTTGCGCCTGCATCATGATGAAGGCAATCAGCATGGCCAGGGCAAACGTGCTACCCGCCATGCCAAAACCGCTAGTGACGGTAAGAATGACCGGACTGGCCATCACCACACCGACCGAACTGGCCAGTGCCACCGGGAAACCAACCACCCCTTGCTGCAGGTGCTGGGTCAGTTTCTTCTCTATTGACATGCTGTTTTCCTCCTGAAGACTCGCTAACCATGGCAGGGAGGCACTGCAGCAGGCTTGCTACCTGTCTGTGGCGCATCAGTACACCTTCCCCATCATGCTGATAACCGGGCGCGCTTGTTTTTATGGCTGTCCCGGACGAAACCGTCACTGCCGCAACTGCTGTTCGGCTTGTTGCCGGACAAACAGCGCATGCGCCAGCGCGGTACGACTACTCACATCAAACTTGCGAAACAGGTGCAATAAATGAGTTTTGACCGTGGCGAGCCCCATGTTCAGCTCGCGGGCAATGGTCTTGTTGCAGGCACCGGTAGACAACAGCATGGCCACTGCCTGCTCACGCTCGGTCAGCACGATGGCGGGGTCCGGGCAAGGCTGGCTCAGCGTGCTGTCCAGCGCCATGTCCAGCAGGCCATGCAAGCCATGCAGCACACGCAGCTCGTCGTCGCCAAAACCGGGCATCCGCCCTTGCCGCAACAGGGAGAAAGCGGCAACCACACGCCCCTGCCGCCGCAGCAGGATTTCCGCCACATCCACCAGCCGGTTGCTGGCCAGAAACGGTGCATAGCGCGATGTGGCACGTAGTTCGTCTGGCAAGGCGCGGCCCAGCGTCACCACATCCAGCGGCTGGCGGGCCAGCCTGGCCGGATGCAACGGGTCGTGCCCCATGTAACGCGCAACATAGCGCTGATGCACCTCTTGCGGCATGTGACGCAAGACAAAATCATGCGGCTGCTGCTGCCGGTCCACCCGGTAAAAAGCAGTGGCGCTGTGCGGCAATACATCCTGCAGTACTTCCAGACAGCGTTGCAACGGCTTTGCCACCGGTGCGTCAGCAAGCAGATGAGTCATGGTGTTGTCCTGGCAATGGTCGGAAGCAGGCGCCTGGCCCGCTCCCTCCCGTCACATGGTTCAGACAGCCTCGAAACCGGCGGCCAGCGCTGCCACGATGGCATCGCATTCAGCCTGGCCGATGACCAGCGGCGGCGACAGGATGATCTTGGTGCCCACCGGGCGCACCAGCACGCCGTTTTCGCGCGCAATCTCGGCAACGCGGTTGGCGTAACCGCCCAGTGGATCGATCGGCTCGCGGGTCTGTTTGTCCTGCACCAGATCCAGCGCAATCATCAGCCCCTTGCCACGCACCTCGCCGACGGAGGCGTATTTGTCGGCAAACGGCTTGAGCTTGGCCAGCAGGTATTCGCCCTGGGCGGCGGCCTGGGCCGGCAGGTTCTCCTCGCGCACGATCTTGAGGTTGGCAATGGCTGCCGCGCAGGCTACCGGGTGACCGGCATAGGTGTAGCCGTGCATGATGACGCCGCCGAAATCCTGGTTCTTGGCAAAGGCATCGGCCACGCGCTGGTTCACCACGGTGGCACCCAGCGGTACATAGCCGGAGGAAATGCCCTTGGCCAGGCACATGATGTCCGGCTTCACGCCCCACAGGCGGCTGCCGAACATGGAGCCGGAACGGCCAAAGCCGGTGACGATTTCATCGGCAATCAGCAGCACGCCGTACTTGTCGCACACGGCGCGGATCAGCGGCCAGTAGCTGGCGGGCGGTACGATGACGCCACCGGCCCCCTGGATGGGTTCGGCAATGAAGGCGGCCACGGTGTCCGGGCTCTGGAACAGGATTTCCCGCTCCAGCATCTGCGCACAGATTTGCGCCAGCTCTTCCGGATCTTCGGTAAACGGGTTGCGGTACAGCCACGGTGTTTCCACATGGAAGCAGCCTGGCAACAGCGGCTCGTAGCTGCGACGGAACACGGTATTGCCATTGACCGAAGCGCCGCCGAAATGCACGCCATGGTAACCCTGCTTGAGCGAGATGAACTTGGTACGGTCCGGCTGACCGCTGACACGCCAGTACTGACGGGCCAGCTTGAGCGCGGTTTCCACCGCGTCAGACCCGCCGGAACTGAAGCTGACCCGCGCCATATCTTCCTGCTTCAGCATGTCGATGAGGGTGGCGGACAATTCTTCGGCACGCGGGTGCGAGATGCCGTCAAACAGCTGGAAGTATTCCAGCTCGTCCAATTGCTCCACGATGGCCTGCTTGATTTCCGGACGGTTGTGGCCAACGTTGACGTTCCACAAACCGGCCACGCCATCCACCAGCTTGCGGCCCTGATCGTCGAATACATGACAGCCATCACCACGTACGATGCGGATGGGCTGGCGCTGCTTCATTTCATTGGGGTGCAGCATGGGGTGCCAGAAACGGGACTTGTCGTAAGACATGGGTTACTCCTTTGCAGACATATGTGCGGCCGATGGCGGCCAACAAAACCTGAGGTGGCTTTCCGCTTCGCCTTACACCCTGCCGGCCATCACATGGCGGACAAGCAGGCAGGAATGCACGGGACCGGAATTTTTCTTGCCGCTCAGTGCGCGATGCAGACCGACTTGGTCTCGGTAAAGTTTTCCACCGCACCGCGACCAAACTCGCGGCCGATGCCGGATTGCTTGAAGCCGCCAAACGGCAGGCTGGGGTCGAGCGGGATATGGCTGTTGACCCACACCGTACCGGCGTCGATGCGCGGCACCAGGTTCATGGCGGCGGACAGGTCGTTGGTCCACAAGCTGGCGGCCAGGCCATAGCGCGAGTCGTTGGCCATGGCGATGGCCTCGTCGGGATGGTCGAAGGGCAGCGCCACCAGCACCGGGCCGAATGCTTCCTCGCGCACGATGGTGCTGTGCTGGGCGGCGTTGACAATGATGGTGGGTTTGACGAAATAGCCGGGCAAATCAGCCGCGCCGCCGCCGGCCAGAATGCTGGCGCCTTCGCTGCGAGCGGTGTCGATCAGCCGGCACACCGACTGTTGCTGACGGGCGGACACCAGCGGGTTGACCTGGGCGTTCAGGTCCATGCCGCAACCCAGCGTCATGCTGTTGGCGGCAGCGGCCAGGCCTTCGACAATCTGGTTGAACTTGCTGCGCTGGATATACAGGCGGGAAGCGGCGGCACAGACCTGGCCTTGATTGAGAAAGCCTCCCATCAGCGCGCCCTGGATGGCCTTGTCCACATCCACATCACCCAGCATGATCATCGGGTTCTTGCCGCCCAGCTCCAGCGAAAAGCGGGTCATATTGTCGATGGCGGTATGGCCGATGGTCTTGCCGATTTCGGTAGAACCGGTAAACGACACCTTGCTCACCAGCGGGTGACCGGCCAGCGCCTGCCCGGCACGGGAGCCACGGCCAGTCAGCACATTCACCACGCCGGGCGGAATGCCGGCTTCCAGTGCCAGCTCACCCAGACGCAGCGCGGTGAGCGGAGTTTCGGTGGAAGGCTTGAGAACGACCGTACAACCGGCGGCCAGGGCTGGCACCATCTTCCAGATGGCAATCATCAAGGGGAAATTCCACGGCACGATGCCGGCCACCACCCCCACAGGCTGGCGGCGGGTGTAGGCGGTGTAACGGGTGCCGGGCGGCACCGGAATCGACACATCCATGGTTTCGCCACCCAGCTTGGTGGCCCAGCCGGCCATGTAGCGGACAAACTCGATGGACGCGCCCACTTCGATGGCACGCGAGATATGGATGGACTTGCCCTGGTTCAGTGTTTCCAGCTGGGCCAGCTCTTCGGCATGCGCTTCCAGTACATCGGCCAGCTTCAGCAGAATGCGCTCGCGATCGGCCGGGCGCAGGCCGGACCACACCCCGGCGCTGAACGCACGGTGTGCGCTTTCCACCACCGCATCCACATCCTGCTCGTTGCCATCGGCGACGCTGGCAATCACCTGGCCGGTAGCCGGATTACGTACCTCGCTGCGTTGGCCGGACTTGGCGGCCACCATCTTGCCGTCCAGCAGCAAGCCATGCTCGCGCAGCAGGAAGGCATTCACCGACTCCAGTACATCCACCCGATTGTGATCCATTTTCTCTCCACTCCTTGCAGGGCGGCCTTGCCCGCAGGCAGGCCACCTGATTTGCCTTGTCGCCACCATTCGCTGACAAGCAGCAACAGCAGCAACGCGATTTGTTGCAGATCAATATACGCGTCAGTTTTTGGCGGGCTTATCCCAAATCGGCAAATCCTGCATGGCCTGCCCGGCTGGGCAGCCAGACACAAAACCGGTGCTTCCCGGACTGCTTTGTTGCAATGAAGAAACAGCAGCCAACACGGCAGAACCACGGTCTGACAGGGCTGGGAAAGGCCTGGCCAGGCTGGGATGACAGGCAAATAGATAATATATTAAGTATTTTTTGCAGCGCACCGGCAAATGACCCAATATAGTCTGGACTTGGCTTGGCAAGACGGGACGTCCGGTGCAGACATGGCACTGCCTTGCCCAGACAGAAAAGATGGCCCGCAGAGGCCGGGCGATAGCACACGCCATCACACCAGATTGACATCTACAGCGTCAGAAACAGAAGGTGACGGGCCACAGGCTGCCACCGGAGAAATGCATCAGGAGGTCCACCATGCTGGCTGAGGTTCGCCATTTCAATGATGCCCAGTGCCATGCCGCGCACTTGCCCGGCTGGCAACAGGTATACGACCAGATCAGCGGCGGGCGCTTTTACAGCTCGCTGTCCCGCCTGAATACCGGCCATCTGGAAGTGTTCCGCGAAGCTTTCAACCAGCGCGTGGTGCAATATGGCCGCGCGCCAGCCGACATGGTGCACTTTGCCATTCCCATCCACGCCCCGCTGCCCCTCACCCTGCAAGGCCGCGCGGTAGGCTGTCATGCCATTACCGCCCTGCGCAGCAATGAAGAATTCATCATGCATGCGCCTGCCGAAGTGGACTCCATCCAGCTGTCGGTACGCAATGAAGACCTGGCAGCACTGGCACCGGAGTTTTACCAGCAGCTGAACAGCAAACGCCAATGGCAGCCGGTAATCCAGATTCCGCCCGAACAACTGGCCCACACCCGCCACTTGCTGCTGAGCGTGTTTGAAGAAGCGGTGGAAAACCCGGACCTGATGCGCTTTGCCGGCAGCCAGAAGCTGGTGCAACACCAGCTGATCAGCCTGCTGCTGGACCTGCTGCACGGCAGTGTGCCGGAGCGCGCCATCAACCTTACCCATGCCACCCACTGTGACATCGTGCGGCGCAGCCAGGCCATCGTACTGGCCAGCAGCGACGAACCGGTGACCGTGCTGGACCTGTGCCAGCAGCTGCGCATCAGCCGACGCACCCTGCAAAACAGCTTCCAGCTGATTGCCGGCACCACGCCGGTGGATTACCTGCGCTCCATCCGGCTCAATGCGGTGCGGCGCATGCTGCTGTCGCCGGAACATGCCGGGCTTGGCGTGCGCGATGCCGCCGGGCACTGGGGCTTTTACCACCTGGGACATTTTGCCCGCGACTACCGCAAGCTGTTTTGCGAGCTGCCATCGGAAACCCGCCAGCGCAGCCTGCTGCAGTAAGACACGCCAGGCTGCCGGTCTTGCCTACCCTCCATGCTGCTGGCGGTAGGCACTGGGCTTGCTGCCGGTTTCACGCAGGAAGAAGCGGGAAAAATACGCCGGGTCCTTGAAGCCCAGGTGATAGGCAATTTCGTTTACCGACCCGGCGGAATACATCAACAAGCGCTTGGCTTCCTGCAACAGCCGATCATGCACCAGCCGCTTGGACGGCAAATCCGCCATGCGCCGGCAAATATCATTCAGCCGCGACTCGGTCACCCCCATTTCCTCGCCATAACGCCACAGCGGCCAGTGCTCGCGAAAATGCGCTTCGATCAAGGCATTGAAGCGATGGAAAACCTGCAAGTCCTCGCGGCGGCATTGCCGGCTGTGCTCGCCCTGCGCACTCAGGCGCAAGGCCGTCACCAGTACCAGCTGCACCAGGCCGTGCAGCGCGGCCTCGCGCCCCACTGCGTCATGGCCATACTCCTCTGCCAGCAAGGCCAGCAGTTGGGGCAGCTGCTGTGCTGCCGTCCCGTCGGCCAGTTCTACGCAAAACGGCTGCATCAGCCCTGCCTCGCGCTGGGTCAGCGGCAGGGTGTGCAATAACTGGCGTGCCAGCTCCTGCCTTACGGTCAGCACATAGCCGTCGGCATCGGCCTCGGTGATGAAGGCATGCGGCACCGTGGGTGGAGTAAAGAAAAACAGCGGAGCTTGCGCCACGTAGTGCTGATCTTCCAGATAGAGCCGTATCTGCCCGCTGGCCAGATAATGCAACTGGAAAAAGCGGTCGTGCCGGTGCACCGGCATATTGCGGCCAAAAAACTCCGCCAGCTTGCCAAAGGCTTCCACATTGATATCCGACTCGCCATAGCGGCTGTCATACACCTTGCCGATGTCGATATTGGGAATCGGGGTACGGCTTTCCTGCTTCATGGCGACTCCATCCTGTTATGTGCGCAAAATGCCACATGCCGACTCATTTCCACCTTTTGTACAGCAAGCATTTTCCAGCTGCAAGCCACAGCCGGCCCCTGCCCTTTGTATTGATTGGCTTTCTGGCATTTCCAGCCAGTATTCCAGCGAAAAAGAATAAACCAGCGTTCACAGAAATTCCATGAAAAGTACAGTTAATTCCTTAGAAAATGCGGCATGCCACATGGCATAGTGGGCAGCATCAGTGCTTGCAGCAGATAGAGCGCGTTGACAAAGACGGAAGCAGGCCCGTATAAAGTTAATATATTAAATAAATGGTCAGCCCCGCTGTCCACCACCACAACAAGGAAGAGACCGATGAAGCAAGGCCGCATCGTGCTGAACCAGCAAGCCCGCCGCGTGACAGCGCTGGCCGATGGCAAGCTGCTGCTGGACAACGGCAATCCACTGGCAGACTCCCCGCAATGGCTGGCTCCGGCCAGTGGCACCGTGTATGGCGTGGCGCTGAACCACCGCAGCCTGCTGGAACAGCTGGAAGCCGACTTCCAGCAACCGCCCTACCAGAAAGCCCCGGCCACGCCGGTGCTGTTCATCAAGCCGCGCAATACCCACGCCGGTCACGGCAGCGCCATTGCCCTGCCCACCCAGGCGGGCAAGGTGTTTGCCGGCGGTGCGCTGGGCGTGGTGATTGGCAAGGTGGCCAGCAAAGTAGCAGTCGAACAGGCACTGGATGTCGTGGCTGGCTACACCGTGGTGAATGAAATCAGCCTGGAAGAAACCAGCTTCTACCGCCCGGCCGTCAAGGCCAAGTGCCGCGACGGTTTCTGCCCGATGGGCCCGTGGCTGATGGATGCCGCTGCCATCGACCCGCTGAACATGGAAATCCGCAGTTACCTGAATGGCGAGCTGGCTGAAACCAATCACAGCCGCGACTGGTTGCGCTCCGTGCCGCAGCTGATTGCCTCCCTCAGCCAGTTCATGACCTTGCAGCCGGGCGATGTGATCATCCCCGCCACCCCGCTGCGCCAGCTGGAAATCCGCCCCGGCGACACCGTGGCCGTGGAAATCGACGGCATCGGCCGCCTGGAAAACCGCCTGATCGCCGAGGAGAGCGCCCAATGAAACACGCCCGCATCCGCCTGCCCGGTGAGGCAGACATCCACGCTGTTCTGGTGAATGACGACCACTCGGTACAACTGGCTGATGGCCGCCGCTTTGCCGAAGAGGCGGTCGAATGGCTGCCGCCAGCAGAAGGCACGGTATTCGCGCTGGGGCTGAACTATGCCGACCACGCCGCCGAACTGGCCTTCAAGGCTCCCACCGAGCCCTTGGTATTTCTGAAATCGCCCGCCACCCTCACCGGCCATCGTCAGGTATCGGTACGCCCGGACAACATCACGTACATGCATTACGAGTGCGAGCTGGTGGTGATCATCGGCAAAACCGCCAAGAACGTCAGCCGCGAACAGGCGATGGACTACGTGGCCGGCTACAGCGTGTGCAATGACTACGCCGTGCGTGACTACCTGGAAAACTACTACCGGCCGAATCTGCGGGTGAAAAACCGCGACACCCTCACTCCGATCGGCCCGTGGTGGGTGGACCGTGACGACGTGGCCAACCCGGCCAGCCTCACCCTGCGCACCTGGGTGAATGGCGAGCTGCGCCAGCAGGGCAACACCCGCGACATGGTGTTCGACATTCCTTATCTGATTGCCTACCTCAGCAGCTTCATGACCCTGTCCCCCGGCGACATGATCGCCACCGGCACGCCGGAAGGGCTGGCCGATGTGCTGCCGGGCGATGAAGTGGTTGTCGAGGTGGAAGGTGTGGGCCGTCTGGTCAACCACATTGTCAGCGAGGCGCAATACGCCGACAGGCTGCTGGCAAAGTGATTTGATGAGATTTCACTGGACCCGGCAAAGCCGGGCCTTTCAACGAACTGATTGATTCCGCAGCCTTTCCATCTATTCCCGATCCCCCCGCCCTTGCCCTGCCAATTGAAGAAGGGCGCCTCGCTTCCTTTCAGAAAGCGAGAGGGGGTTGTCAATAATCGGCTGAATCATTACCCGGCGCAGCCCGGCAGACGGCGCGCCTGCACAGGAGAACACAAGATGATCAAGCACTGGATCAACGGCCGCGAGGTCGACAGCAAGGAAGTCTTTGAAACCGTCAATCCGGCGACTGGCGAAGTGATTACCGAAGTCGCCTCTGGCGGTGCCGACGAAATCAACGCCGCCGTGGCCGCTGCCAAGGAAGCCTTCCCCAAGTGGGCCGGCACCCCGGCCAAGGAACGCGCCAGGATCATGCGCCGTCTGGGCGAGCTGATCGACCAGAACGTGCCCATGCTGGCCGAGCTGGAAACGCTGGACACCGGCCTGCCGATTCACCAGACCAAGAACGTGCTTATTCCGCGTGCCTCGCACAACTTCGACTTCTTCGCCGAAGTGTGCACCCGCATGAACGGCCACAGCTATCCGGTGGACGACAGCATGCTCAATTACACGCTGTACCAGCCGGTGGGCGTGTGCGGTCTGGTGTCGCCGTGGAACGTGCCTTTCATGACCGCCACCTGGAAAACCGCACCCTGCCTGGCGCTGGGCAATACTGCAGTGCTGAAGATGTCCGAACTGTCCCCGCTCACGGCAAACGAGCTGGGCCGTCTGGCGCTGGAAGCCGGCGTGCCGCCTGGCGTGTTCAACGTGGTGCAGGGCTATGGCGCTACTGCAGGGGATGCGCTGGTGCGCCACCCGGATGTGCGCGCGGTGTCGTTTACCGGCGGCACTGCCACCGGCAAGCGCATCATGCAGAATGCCGGCCTGAAGAAATTTTCCATGGAGCTGGGCGGCAAGTCGCCAGTACTGATTTTTGCCGATGCTGATCTGGACCGCGCGCTGGATGCCGCGCTGTTCACCATCTTCTCGCTCAATGGCGAACGCTGCACTGCTGGCAGCCGCATCTTCATCCAGCGTCCGGTGTACGACAAGTTTGTCGAGGAATTCGCCGCCCGCGCCAAGCGCCTGATTGTTGGCGATCCGCAAGACCCGAAAACCCAGGTCGGCTCCATGATCACCCCGCAGCACTACGACAAGGTCACCGGCTATATCCGTATCGGCATGGAAGAAGGCGCGCGTCTGGTAGCTGGTGGTCTGGAACGCCCGGCTGGTCTGCCTGCCCATCTGGCGCGTGGCAACTTCATCCAGCCCACGGTGTTTGCCGATGTGGACAACCGCATGCGCATTGCCCAGGAAGAAATCTTCGGCCCGGTGGTGTGCCTGATGCCGTTTGACGACGAGGCCGATGCGCTGCGGCTGGCTAACGATGTGGAATACGGCCTGGCGTCCTATATCTGGACCCAGGACATCGGCAAGGCCCACCGTCTGGCGCGTGGCATCGAGGCTGGCATGGTGTTCATCAACAGCCAGAACGTCCGAGACCTGCGCCAACCGTTTGGCGGCGTGAAAGCCTCCGGCACCGGGCGTGAAGGCGGCGAATACAGCTTCGAGGTGTTTGCCGAAATCAAGAACGTGTGCATTTCCATGGGTGGGCATCACATCCCGCGCTGGGGCCTGTGAACTTATCGCTACTAACAAAAACCCTGCTGTGGCGTTGCGCCTCCTAGCCGTACTGCTTGTACTGTCTGCGTCGGCGCGCCTTGCATCAGAGCCGCTGCGCTATTTTGTTAGCAGCTCTTAAGACAACAGTAAGACAACAGATGGTCAGGGCGTCACAGAACGCCCGGCCAGTTGGCTGTGACACATCATTCGCCCACCGTCCTCACGACTACAAAGGAGACAAAATGGGACAACTCGCCCTGGCGGCCAAGATCACGCATGTGCCGTCGATGTATTTATCCGAACTGCCCGGTCAGCATCAGGGCTGCCGTCAGGCCGCCATCGACGGCCACAAGGAAATCGGCCGCCGCTGCCGCGAACTGGGGGTGGACACCATTGTGGTGTTCGATACCCACTGGCTGGTGAACTCCGGCTACCACGTCAATTGCGCCCCGGCATTTGAAGGGGTCTACACCTCCAACGAACTGCCGCACTTCATCAAGAACCTGCCTTACGCCTATCCGGGCAATCCGGCACTGGGCCAGTTGCTGGCCGATGCCGCCACCAAGGCCGGGGTACACACCCGCGCCCATGACGCCACCACGCTGGCGCTGGAGTACGGCACGCTGGTGCCGATGCGCTACATGAATGCCGACCAGCATTTCAAGGTGGTGTCGGTGTCCGCCATGTGCACGGTGCACAACCTGGCCGACAGCGCCCGGCTGGGCATGGCCATGCGTCAGGCGGTGGAAGAACAGTACGACGGCAAAGTGGCCTTCCTTGCCAGCGGTTCACTATCGCACCGTTTTGCCCAGAACGGCGTCGCCGAACAATACCTGCACAAGGTATGGAGCCCCTTCCTCGAAACCTTCGACTACGAAGTGGTGGCCATGTGGCAGCGCGGCGACTGGAAAACCTTCTGCGCCATGCTGCCGGAGTATGCGGAAAAGTGCCATGGCGAAGGCTTCATGCACGACACCGCCATGCTGCTGGGCGCGCTGGGCTGGGACGAGTACCAGGGCAAGGCCGAGGTGGTCACGCCTTATTTTGGCAGCTCCGGCACCGGCCAGATCAACGTGGTGCTGCCGGTCTGATTAGTCATCCCGCACGGCCAGCCCTGCCCCGGCAGGCTGGCAGTTTTTTCCGGAGGATTCCATGCCGCATTTCATCGTCGAATGTACCGACAATATCCGCGAGCAGGCCGACCTGCCCGGCCTGTTCGAAAAAGCCCATGCCTACCTGATTGGCACCGGTCTGTATCCGGTGGCGGGCATCCGCAGCCGCGCCATCTGGCTGGACACCTGGCGCATGGCCGATGGCGAGGCCGACTACGCCTTTGTCCACATGAGCCTGAAAATCGGCCACGGCCGCACGTTTGAAGAACGCGAGCGCACCGCCGAGGGCCTGTTTGCGCTGATCAAGGAACACTTTGCCCCGCTGTTTGATGCCCGTTATCTGGCGCTGACATTCGAGCTGAGCGAGCTGGACGCGAGGCTCAGCTACAAGCACAACAACGTGCATCAGCGCTTCAGATAAACCGCCATGCATACCGTAAGTCAGGCACAGCAACAGGTGCGGCTGATCGTGCTGCTGGGAGTACTGGTGGCCTTCGGCCCGCTGTCCATCGACATGTATCTGCCCGCCCTGCCCTCCATTGCGGCGGATCTGGCCGCGCCGGTGGCACGCATCCAGCTGACCATAGGCAGCTTTCTGGCCGGCTTTTGTGGCGGCATGCTGCTGTACGGCCCGCTGTCCGACCGCTATGGCCGCCGCCCGGTATTGCTGACCGGCCTCAGCCTGTATGTGCTGGCCAGCCTGGCTTGCGCTGCGGCGCAAACGGCAGAACAGCTGATTGTCCTGCGCGTGCTGCAGGCCATGGGCGGTGGTGCGGCCACGGTGATGGCACGCGCCATCGTGCGCGATGCCTTTCCGTTGAGCGAGGCCAGCCATGTGCTGACGCTGATGCAGCAAATCACCATGATCGCCCCCTTGCTGGCCCCGCTGCTGGGTGGCTGGTTGTTGCTGCTGGCGGGCTGGCGCAGCCTGTTTCTGTTGCTGGCGCTGATTGGCGCGGCATCGCTGGCCGTGGTGGTACTGCGCCTGCCGGAAAGCCATCCGCCCAGTGGCCGCAGCGACATCACGCTGGGCAAGGCCTTCCGTGCCTACGGCCACCTGCTGCAACACCTGCCCACCATGGGCTACAGCCTGGCGCTGGGCCTGAGCTTTGGCGCGATGTTCGCCTACATCACCGGCTCGCCCTTTGTCTACATCCAGTACTTTGGCGTGGCCGCGCAGCATTACGGCTATCTGTTCGGGCTGAATATCGTCGCCATCGTGCTGTTCAGCCAGCTCAACCGATACCTGCTGCGACGGCATGCCATCGACAGCCTGTTGCAATGGCAATGCGGCGTGGTGGCGGTGGCCGGGCTGGCGCTATGGCTGCTGGGTGCGCACAGCCTGTGGCTGACAGTGTTGCCACTGCTGTTCAGCGTGGGCATGACCGGCAGCATCGGCCCGAATGCCATGGCGCGGCTCTTGCAACTGCATGCCGACCGGGCCGGTGCGGTGATGGCGCTGGCAGTATCCGGCCAGTTTGGCTGCGGCATGCTGGCCAGCGCACTGGTGGCCAGCCTGTTTGACGGCAGCCCGCGCGCCATGTGCCTGCTGGTGATGGCCTGCGGCGTGTCCGCCTGGCTGAGTCTGCAATTGATCCGTTTCTCCCGGAAAGCCTCATGAACACCCTCTCTCACTCCCCCCTGCTGCGTGAGCAGGCCTACATCAACGGCCAGTGGCTGTCCGGCGCGCAACAATTTGCCGTGCACAACCCGGCCAGCGGTGCATTGCTGGCCCGTGTGGCCGATATGGGTGCGGCGGAAACCAGCGCCGCCATTGCCGCTGCCCATGCTGCCCTGCCCGCCTGGCAAAAGCTGACGGCCAAACAGCGTGGCGTCATCTTGCAGCGCTGGCATGCGCTGATCCTGCAGCATCAAGCCGGATTGGCCGACCTGATCAGCCAGGAACAAGGCAAACCGCAGGCCGAAAGCCTGGGCGAAATCGCCTACGGTGCCAGTTATATCGAGTGGTTTGCCGAAGAAGGCAAACGGGTTTATGGCGAGGTGATTCCCAGCCCCTTTGCCGACAAGCGCCTGGTCACCATCCGTCAGGGCGTGGGTGTGGTGGCTGCCATCACGCCGTGGAATTTCCCGCACGCAATGATCACCCGCAAGGTGGCCCCGGCGCTGGCGGCCGGTTGCACCGTGGTGTTGAAACCCGCCGCCGAAACGCCCTTGTCCGCGCTGGCACTGGCGGCACTGGCCGAGCAGGCTGGCTTGCCGCCCGGTGTATTCAATGTGGTGACCGGCACCGATGCCGTGGCCATCGGCGGCGAACTGACAGGCAGCCCGCTGGTGCGCGCGCTCAGCTTCACCGGCTCCACCGCTGTCGGCAAATTGCTGATGCGCCAGTGCGCCGACACGGTAAAAAAACTGGGGCTGGAGCTGGGTGGCAATGCACCTTTCATCGTGTTTGACGATGCCGACCTGGATGCCGCCGTGCAGGGAGCCTTGTTTGCCAAATTCCGCAACAGCGGCCAGACCTGTGTCTGTGCCAACCGCTTGCTGGTGCAGGATGGCATCTACGACGCCTTTGCCGCCAAACTCGCCAGCGCGGTGGCAGCCTTGCAAGTAGGCCCGGCCAGCGAGAGCGGCATGCAGCAAGGCCCGCTGATCAGCCCAGCCGCCGTGGCCAAGGTGCAGCGCCACATCACCAACGCTGTCAGCCTGGGGGCGACGGTACTCACCGGCGGCGCAGCGCATGCACGCGGCGGCAACTTCTTCCAGCCCACCGTACTGGCCGGTGTCACCGAACAGATGCTGGTGGCGCAGGAAGAAACCTTTGGCCCGCTGGCACCGCTGATCCGCTTTCACGACGAGGCCGAAGCCATCCGTCTGGCCAATAGCGGCGAATCCGGCCTCGCCGCCTACTTCTATAGCCGCGACGTTGGCCGCTGCTGGCGCGTGGCAGAAGCCATCGAGGCCGGCATGGTCGGCATCAATGAAGGTGCCATCTCCACCGAAGTCGCCCCGTTTGGCGGTATCAAGCAGTCCGGGCTGGGTCGTGAAGGCGGCCGTCTGGGGCTGGAAGAATTCATGGAAACCAAATACCTGTGCTTTGGCGGCATCGCCAACTGAGGAGACCACATGCTGACGCAAGACATCATCCAGACTACCGCCCGCCGCCTGCATCAGGCCGAGCAGCAACGCGAACAGATCCGCCAGATTTCGCTGGACTACCCGGACATCACCATCGAGGACGCCTACGCCATCCAGCGTTGCTGGGTGGAGATGAAGCTGGCTGAAGGCAGAACCATCAAGGGCCACAAGATCGGCCTGACCTCACGCGCCATGCAGATGTCCTCGCAGATCAACGAGCCGGACTACGGCACCCTGCTGGACGACATGTTCTTCAACGACGGTAGCGATATCCCCTCCAGCCGCTTTATCGTGCCACGGGTGGAAGTGGAGCTGGCCTTCATCCTGGGCAAGGAGCTGAAAGGCCCGGACATTACCCTGTTTGATGTCTATCAGGCCACCGATTTTGTCATTCCGGCACTGGAAATCATCGATGCCCGCAGCCAATCCATCGACCCGGCCTCCGGCCGGCCGCGCAAGGTGTTCGATACCATTTCCGACAATGCCGCCAATGCCGGGGTGGTGATGGGCGGCCGCCCGGTGAAGCCGTCGGAGCTGGACCTGCGCTGGGTATCCGCGCTGATGTATCGCAACGGGGTGATCGAGGAATCCGGCGTAGCTGCGGCAGTACTGAACCACCCGGCCAATGGTGTGGCCTGGCTGGCCAACAAGCTGGCGCCGTTTGATGTCAGCCTGAAACCCGGTCAGGTGATTCTGGGTGGCTCCTTCACTCGTCCGGTGCCGGCCCGCGCTGGCGATACCTTCCATGTGGACTATGGGCCGCTAGGTGCCATCAGCTGCCGCTTTGTTTAGATCAGCGAACAAAAACCCTGCTGCTGCGTTGCGCCTCCTGGCCGTACACCTTGTACTGTCTGCGTCAGCGCGCCTTGCATCAGGGGCGCTGCGCTATTTTGTTAGCTGCTCTTGTTTTTTAAGGAAAATTCCATGCAGAACCCATCCAACTGCTTCAAGGCTGCGCTGAAAAACGGCGAAGTGCAGATCGGCCTGTGGCTGAGCCTGGCCAGCCCCTACAGCGCCGAGCTGCTGGCCGCTGCCGGTTTCGACTGGCTGTTGATCGACGGCGAACACGCGCCCAATGAATTGAATGACATGCTGGGCCAGCTGCAGGCCATCGCCCCCTACCCCAGTCACCCGGTGGTACGGCCGGTATGGAACGACCCGGTGCGCATCAAGCAGATTCTGGACATTGGCGCGCAAACCCTGCTGCTGCCCATGGTGCAGACTGCCGAAGAAGCAGCTCTGGCGGTAGCCGCCACCCGCTATCCACCGCATGGCATCCGCGGGGTGGGCAGCGCCATTGCCCGCGCCTCGCGCTGGAACCGGATCGAGGGCTACCTCAAGCAGGCTGAACAAGAGCTGTGTGTGCTGGTGCAGATCGAAACCCGTCAGGGCCTGAACAATCTGGATGCCATTGCCGCCACACCCGGCGTGGATGGCGTGTTCATCGGCCCGGCGGATTTGTCCGCCGACATGGGTTATCTGGGCCAGCCTGTCCACCCGGAAGTGCAAGCCGCCATCGTACAGGCCATCGCCCGCATCCGCGCCCAGGGCAAGGCGGCTGGCATCCTGATGGCTGACGAGAAACTGGCCCGTCACTACATTGAGCTTGGCGCGCAGTTTGTCGCCGTCGGGGTGGACAGTACCGTGCTGGCGCGCAGTGCCGAAGCACTGGCCGGCCGCTTCAAAAGTGGCGGCCAGCAGGCCGGTGCCAGTGGCGTGTATTGAAACAACAATGGACGGCCCAGTGGGTCGTCCGCTGGCACTGTGTTCAGCCACCAGATAATTAATATATTCAATTAACCATGACCGAAAGGACCGCACAGCCACACCGCAGCAAGGCAACAAGGTGATCTGCCAGCAAGAGCAGGCACCACGACAAAGGACAACACGCCGGAACGCTCCCGGCACGATAAATGAGGAGAAGTGCATGAGTCTGGATAAAGCCACGACCTGCCACACCGCGCCCGACCTGATGGATCAGGCGCACAAGGACGACACACAGCAAGAACAGCGGGTAATCCGCAAAGTCTCCGGACGCCTGATCTGGTTTCTGTTCATCCTGTTCGTATTTTCCTTTCTGGACCGCATCAATATCGGCTTTGCCGGCCTCACCATGGCCAAAAGCCTGAACCTGACCGCCACCATGTTCGGCTTTGCCGCCACCATTTTTTACATCACCTACGTGTTGTGCGGCATCCCCAGCAACATGATGCTCAGCCGCATCGGTGCGCGGCGCTGGATGGCCGGCATCATGGTGGCCTGGGGCTTTGCCTCCACCGCCACCATGTTTGCCCATGACGCCACCAGCCTGTACATCCTGCGCGCACTGGTGGGCATTACCGAAGCCGGCTTCCTGCCCGGCATGCTGGTCTACCTCACTCTCTGGTTTCCACGTGTCTACCGCGCCCGCGCCAATGCCCTGTTCATGATTGCCATGCCGGTAACGGCAGCGCTGGGCTCGGTGGTATCCGGCTATCTGCTGGAAATGGACGGCATCTGGCAACTGGCCGGCTGGCAGTGGCTGTTTCTGGTGGAAGGCCTGCCCTCAGCCGTGCTGGGCGTGGTGGTGTGGTTTTATCTGGATGACTCGCCGGCCAAGGCAAAATGGCTCAGCCCGGAAGAAAAGCGCTGTCTGCAAGGCATGCTGGACGCCGAGGCACACCAGCCGGCCCAGCAACATTCCGGCGTAATGCACGAGCTGCTGCAACCCACGGTGCTGAAATTCGCCTTTGCCTATTTCTGCCTGGTCAACACCCTGAGCATGGTGAATATCTGGGTGCCGCAAATCGTCAAAAGCTTCAACACCAGCAGCAGCAACGTCACCATCGGCATCCTGGCGGCCATTCCGCAAGTGGGCACCATCCTGCTGATGCTGTGGTGGGGTGCGCGCTCCGACCGCACGCAGGAACGCAAGTGGCACACCGTGCTGCCCATGCTGTTCGCCGCTGCCGGCTGGCTGCTGACTGCCTATGCCGGAGACCCGGCAGTGCGGCTGGCCGGTATCGTGATGGCATCGGCCGGTTCCTTCACCGCCATGACCATTTTCTGGACCACCCCTGACACCACCCTGTCCAACAAGGCCAAGGCCGTGGGCATTGCGCTGATCAACGCCACCGGCAATATCGGCTCGGCGCTCAGCTCCTTCGTGGTGGGCTGGCTGAAAGACATGTCGCACAGCTTCACCAGCGGCCTGTTGTATGCGGTAGCCGCCTTGCTGATCGGCGCCCTGGTGTTTCTGCTGATTCCGCTGCAAAAGCCGGCCCGCCACTGAACCATTAACCCTTCCCTATTTACCTGCACGGTGTCCGGCATCAAGGCCGCACACCGCGACGGCCTGCGCCTGACAATCAGCAACGCAGGCCCAAACCGGAGCCATATCATGCAAGGCAAACATTTTTGGGCAGCCCTGTTCCTGCTGCCGCTGCTGGCCCATGCCGACGTCACCCTGTACGGCACAGTGGACGAGACCATCGAATCCGTCGGCACCCGTGGTGCTGCCAATGGTCAGCCCGGCAGCAGCGTGCGCCGCATCAGCTCGGACAGTTCGCTGATCGGCTTCAAGGGGCGTGAAGAACTGGGCAACGGCCTCTCCGCCTACTGGCAGCTGGAAAGCAATCTCTGGCTGGATAGCGCGCCGTCCTATGCCACCTTCGGCACCCGCGACAGCTTTGTCGGCCTCGCCACGCCAGCCGGTAGCGTGCAGGCCGGTCTGATCAGCCCGCCCACCCGGGTAGTGGCTGGCATGCTGGATGTCAATCAGGGCAATACCGGCATCGGCATGTCCGGTGCGTTGCTGGGCAAACTGGGCAACATCCTGTCGGCTGACGGCCTGCTGAAAAGCTATGGCAGCGCCACCCCGGCCGATGGCAATGGCAACACCCTGGTACGCACCAGCCCTTTCGACACCCGCCGCAAGAACGCCGTGCAGTACACCAGCCCCAGTTGGCAGGGGCTGACGGCAACCGTGGGCTATGACGCGGTGGAAACGCGCGCCACAGGTGCCAGTCATACCGCCAGCGTGTTTGACCTCGGGCTGAGCTATCGCGGTGGCCCATGGCTGCTGACTTCAGCCTATGAGCGCATCGACACCGGCGTGGATGATGCTGCCAGCAGCACAACCCAGTTCCGCCGGGTGTGGAACCTGCGCGCAGGTGGCTATTACCGTTTTGGTGATGTCAGCCGTATCGGCCTGCTGCTTGACCATACGGATGGCCATCTCACCCCCACTGCCGCCGCCAGTTATCAGGGCAGCAGCCTCAGCCAGAATGTGTGGTATGCCCAGGCCGTTATCGGCGTCGGCGACCATGGACGGCTGATCAGCCAGTATGGCGTGTCCGGCAAGTTGCAAGGCAGCACAGCCAGCGATAGCGGGCGGGCACGCCATGCCGAGCTGGGCTACGAATACGACCTGTCGCGTCACACCACGCTGAAAGCCCTCTATGCGCAAATCCGGAATCATGGCAGCGCCGCCTATGATTTCGGCTTCAGCAGTATTGGCAGTGTGTCTGCCGGCAGTACGGTACATGGACTGGCCATGGGGCTGCGCCACAGTTTCTGATGCCAAAGCCGCTCCAGATGGGCAGATTCTCCTTTCAGCTGCACCATCCTTGTCAGCCGCTCCTTGTCGAGCGGCTGTTTTTTTTGCGCGATCTGCCTTTTGGTGCAAGGCCGAATGAATCCATGAAAAGTACAGTAATCAACCTGAAACTTGTATTTCACGGCTGCAATATGGCCTACATAATGCAGTCAGCACGTCGCGCTTTTACGCTCGTCGGACGATAACAACACCAAGTGCCAGCTGGCTGCCGTATTTCATTGCTCACGGCACGAATACTTAACTTGTTAATAAAATACATGCAACAGGAGACATTCATGAGTGAGAACACCCTGCTGACCCGGCTGCAGCAAATCCTGCCGGAAATCGCCGCCAACGCGGACAAGGCCGAAGCCATGCGCCAGGTGCCGGAACAAAACATCCGCCTGCTCAAAGGCATTGGCATGCATCGCGCCTTCCAGCCAAAGAAATACGGCGGGCTGGAAATCTCCCTGCCGGAATTTGCCGACTGCGTGGCCGCACTGGCCGGTGCCTGTGGCGGCACCGCCTGGGCATTCAGCCTGCTGTGCACCCACAGCCATCAGCTGGCCATGTTTTCGCAACAGCTGCAGGACGAAGTATGGGCCAACAACCCGGACGCCACCGCCAGCAGCAGCATTGCCCCGTTCAGCCAGATTGAAGAAGCGGAAGGTGGCGTTTACCTGAGCGGCGAAATGGGATGGAGCAGCGGTTGCGATCATGCCGAATGGGCCATTGTCGGCATGCGCCGCAAGAATGCCGAGGGCGAACTGGTCTACAGTTTTGGCGTGCTGCCACGTTGCGACTATGAAATCCGCGACAACTGGTTTGCCATGGGCATGAAAGGCAGCGGCTCCAAAACCCTGGTGATTCGCAATGCCTTCATCCCAAATCACCGTATCGAAGCGGCCAAGGACATGATGGAAGGACGCTCCAGCGGCTTTGGCCTGTATCCGGACAGCGATATTTTCACCACGCCGTACCGCCCCTATTTTGCCAGTGGCTTTGCCGCCATCAGCCTGGGCATTGCCGAACGGATGTTGCAGGCCTTCAAGGACAAAACTGCCAACCGCGTGCGGGCCTACACCGGTGCCAGCGTCGGCACTGCCACGCCTGCCCTGATGCGCCTGGCAGAGTCCACCCACCAGGTGGCTGCCGCCCGCGCCTTGCTGGAAAAGACCTGGCAGGATCATGCAGAACACGGCCGTCGCCGTGCCTACCCGGACCGTCTGACACTGGCCTACTGGCGTACCAATCAGGCTTATGCGGTCAAGATGTGCATCGAAGCGGTGGATCGCCTGTTCAGCGCAGCCGGTGCCACCAGCTGGTTGGAAGGCAACGAGCTGCAACGCCTGTTCCGTGACTCGCACATGACCGGTGCCCACGCTTATACCGACTACGATGTCTGCGCCCAGATCCTTGGCCGCGAACTGATGGGACTGGAACCCGACCCCAGTATGGTCTGACACCACCCCACAACAAGCAAAACAAGGAGATGAGGATGACAAGCAAACCACCGGCCAGTGTGGATGACCCACGCCTGTTCCGCCGCGCGCTGGGTAACTTTGCCACCGGCGTCACCGTGATGACGGCCTGCGATAGCGATGGACAAAAAGTGGGCGTCACCGCCAACAGTTTCAACTCGGTATCGCTGGACCCTCCGTTGATTCTGTGGAGCATAGACAAGCGCTCCGGCAGCTATCCGGTATTTGCCTCGGCCAGTCACTTTGCCGTCAATATCCTGGCAGCCGACCAGATCAGCCTGTCCAACCGCTTTGCCCGCCAGAGCGACGACCGCTTCGCAGGTGTACCGCACACGCAGGGAGCTGGTGGCGCGCCGCTGCTGGAGGACTGCGCCGCCCGCTTCGTGTGTGAACGCCATGCCATGCACGATGGTGGCGACCACTGGATCATGCTGGGCAAGGTGGTGGCACTGGACGACTTTGGCCGGGCACCCCTGCTCTACCACCAGGGCAGTTATGCCATGGCATTGCCGCATGGCCTGCAACAAAAGAAAGAAGAAAGCAGCCCGGCAGACCGGCAATGGCAAAAGCGGCTGGATGGTAATGTCTACTACCTGCTGACCCAGGCAGTACGGGCCTACCAGCAACATTACCAGCCACTGCAACTGGCCACCGGGCTGCGTACCAGCGAGGCACGCATGCTGCTGGTGATGGAACAGGGCCTGGATATGGCATCCATGCACGGCGAGGTCAACATGCCGGACAGGGAAGTGGAACAAGCCGCCCAGATGCTGATACGCAAGGAGCTGATCAGCCTGCAAGGACAGCATTATCAGCTGACCCAGCAAGGCAAGCTGCATGCCGAGGCCTTGCATGACCTGGCCGAGCAACAACAAGCCGCCATGCTGGCCAGTTTCACGCCGGATGAAATCGCCACCTTCCGCCGGATTCTGCAGGCCATCATCAGTCGGCGCTGAGCGTAATGCATCGCCATGAAAAAGAGCTGCCGGGAAACCGGCAGCTCAGGCTGCTGACAAAGTGATTTGGTGCGATTGCAATGGACCCGGCAAAGCCGGGCCTTTCGACCAAGTGACTGATTCCGCAGCCTTCTCATCTATTCCCTATCCCCCCGCCCTTGCCCGGCCAATTGAAGAAGGGGAGCCTCGCTTTCTTTCCAGAAAGCGAGAGGGGTTTGTCAAAGCTGAGCTGCCGGGAAACCGGCAGCTCTTTTGCTGTCATGCAGGCCTGTGATTGGCTCAGGACAAACTGCGCAATTGCCGGGCCAGCGTCTGCAAGCGCAAGTCCAGATCCGCCAGCAGTATTTCCAGCTGTTCGGCATTGCCGGTCTTGCAGATTTTCTCCTGCTGCTCGCAAGAGCGTACTACCTGCCGGGCATCAATCAGACGCGCCGCACCCTTGATCTTGTGCAGCATCTGCGCAAGGCCATTCCAGTCCCGCTCGGCAAAGCATGCCTTGGCGGCGGCAAAGTCCTGCTGGTTGCTTTCGAGCAGCTTGCTGACAAACTTCTCTATCAGATCCTGATTGCCATCAAACAAGGCAGACAGGCTGCTGGCTTCATACACCGGCAATCGTTGCATGCAGACATCCAGGCTGTAGCGCAGCAGCACGGTATGCAAAAACGGCAAGGTAACCGGTTTGGGCAGCAGGATATTGAAGCCTGCTTCCTGCGCACGTTGCTGATCCCGTTCGGAAGGGTCAGCCGATATGCCAATGGCCGGGCGCTGCTCACCTGCGGCCCGCAGCTGTTGCACCAGGTCAAACCCTCCCAGCTGCGGCATGCTCAAATCGGTCAGCAAGCAATCAAACTGCCCCTGCTGCCATTGTGCCAGCGCATCCAGTCCGTTACTGACCCCCACCACTTGGCAACCCAGTCGCAGCAACTGGCTGTTAAGCAGAAAAAGATTGGCCAGATTATCCTCTGCAACCAGTACCCTCGGTTGCAACCCTTCGGCCCACAGATCCGACTCGGGCGTGGCGGCCCCTCCGTTTGGTCCGTAAGCCCCGGATGCAGAATCCGCCGCGCGTGCTTGCAAGCAGTGGCCGATGCACCGCCGCATTGAAATCAAATGATGATATGACATGACACTGACACCTGTTTGTGATTATCCGCCGCATTCCAGCACGTTCAAAGGCTCCGACTGACGCTGACAGCGTACCGAGCATGAGCCTCTCTAAGCTTAGAAAGGGCAATGCAATCACTATCCGGGTTATTTCTTAACAAACAATAGGAAATTTCTGATCATGCATAGCCAAACATCCCAACACTGCCAAAGTCAGCATGGTAGCCCCGCACACACCGGAGGGCAGGCATTTAGACAGCGTACGCACAACGCGCTACATTGTTGTCTGAACCATCTTCAAGCCGGCATTTGATGGCGGCATCATCGGAGCCCTCATGATTCATCACCAACATCCATTGACATCCAGTTGCCTGGGAACGCAGCGCCAGCTCTCCAGCTTTCACTTCGGCCAGCCGGGCTCCAGCGCCGGGAAGGCTTATATCCAGGCGTCTTTGCATGCAGACGAGCTACCCGGCATGCTGACCGCGTGGGAACTGAAACAAGCACTGCAAGTACTGGAACAGGAAGGAAAAATTGCCGGTGAAATCATTCTGGTACCGCAAGCCAACCCGATTGGCCACGCCCAGTCGCTGCTGGGGTATCAGCTTGGTCGCTTCGAACTGGCCAGCGGACAAAACTTCAACCGCCACTACCCGCAGTTGACCCAGGCGGTATACGCCGCAGTCAAGCATCAGCTGGGCAAGGACGCCAAAGCCAATACCGCACTGATCCGCCAGGCCATGCGCCAACACCTGCAACAACTGGCTGAACCTACCGAGTTGGTCAGCCTGCGCAAGCAGCTGTTACTGCTGGCCGCCGATGCCGACATCGTGCTGGACCTGCACTGCGACAGCAATGCGGCCTTGCATGTCTACACCGGCACGCCCTTGTGGCCACAGTGCGAGCCACTGGCGCGCTACTTGCAATCCCATGCGCAATTGCTGGCTACCGAGTCGGGCGATTATCCGTTTGACGAAGCCTGCAGCCAGACCTGGTGGGAACTGGAAGCCCTGTGCCGCCAGGACGGCCTGGATGTGCCCATCGAAATGGCCTGTCTGTCGGTAACCGTGGAGTTGCGTGGACAACATCAGGTGGCACAGGCGCTGGCGCAGCAGGACGCACGCGCCATCCTGGATTTTCTCTGCCTGCGTGGCTTGATTGCGGGCGAAGCACCGGCATTGCCACCGCTGCCCTACCCGGCCACCCCGCTGTCCGGCTCGGAAAACCTGCAGGCACCCCATCCGGGGGTGGTCAATTTCCTGCTGGCTCCCGGCACACTGGTAGCAGCAGGCCAGGCCGTGGCCGAAATCATCGACCCGCTGCAGGACAAGGTGGCAGTTTTGAGTTCACGCTATGGCGGCATGCTGTACGCACAGGAACTGCACCCGTATGCCACGGCGGGCATGACGGTAGCCAAGGTGGCCACCGCACAGTCATTCAAGACCGGGAAACTGCTATCGGCCTGAGGAGTCGTCGGCCGCATCCCCTTGCTGGCCGGAAGGAGCCTGTGCAATGGCCTGTAACAAGCAGGCCGGGCACAGGCAATCGCTGCCATCCTGCGACATGGGCATGACATTGGGCAGCCTGGCACACCAGCAGTTTTCCTCACCATCAGCAATACCACAGAGGAAGGTGTCGCCACAGCGCTGGCACAGTTTGGCCTGGGCAAGCGGCGGCAAGGATAGCAAACGGTTCCATACCGCTTTCTTTTCATAGTCGCTGAAGCCTGGCCAACCAGCTATTTCCTTTAATGTTCGCCGGCAACTCTTGCAGCTTTCACCGGTGGCATCCAGTTGGCAACGCTGCTGACAGGGGGATGGAATGGGAGAGGTACTCATGCGGGCCGCCCGGACAGAACGCCAGTACGCCGCAGGAATGCAAAATCGGCAGGGCTGCGGTGCAGCCCGGAATGATGACGCAACAACATTGATGCAAACATAAAACAGCCTGTTACAAGGGAATGAGACTAACCCGGCACGCGGGACCAGTTACCCGAAAATCACACGACATAATAGCAGTTCAGAAAAATGCCATGAACATATAAGGCAATACATTGTTCAGGCTCAAACATCGCTTCGGTGCCGGCTGCAGCGCAAATAGGCCGGGTGCCAGCAAAACGACAGGCCGCTCAGTTTTCCAGCATGTCAGTGCCGTAGCCCTTGTCGGCCACGTTTACACTATATGTCTGCATGGTATCCAGCTGCAGCATGCTCAATTGGCGGCCGTATACACCGCCAGTGTCCAGATACCAGACATTGTCGATCTGCCTGACCTTGCGCTGTGGAGTATGCCCCACACACAGCATGTACACGCCGACAACCGGCTTGCGCACCATGCCCTTGGCCCGCAAACGGCACCAGGTGATCTGGCGCAGCAATTTGCCGCCCTCTTCTCCCCAAGGGGTGGGTAATGCCAGTTGCTGACGCAACAGGTTCCAGTCGTCCAGCGGGCAATCGGCGTGCAACAGGCCGATCAGGCCGTGCTCGCTTACCACTTCCATCGCCAGCGGCAGGCGCAAGAACGCAGTGCGGTAGGCTTGCTTGTCTTTTTCATCCAGGCAGATGAACCAGCCGCCACCATTATTCAGGTAGCGTTCGCAGGCATCGGTCTGTGCCAGATCGAATTCCAGTGCCATCTGTTCATGATTGCCCCTTACCGCATAAAACCAGGGCTTGGCCAGCCACTCCAGTACCTGGCGCGACTCCGGGCCGCGATCCACCAGGTCGCCAACGGAAAACAGCCGGTCGCGACTGCCATCAAACACCACTTGCTCCAGTAACTGACGCAATTCGGTGAAGCATCCATGCACATCACCCACTACAAAGTCACGCCCGGCCTGATTGGCGGGCATGCTGGCAAACAACTCACTCATACACAATCACATCAGTCTTGAGAGATACAGCTTTCATTATGCACATCTGCCCCCGTTCTGCGGGAAATTGTCTAGCAGCAGGAATGAAAAAACGGCGCAGTGTCTGCGCCGTTTCTGAGCCAAATCAGTAAGAAAATTACTGGGCTGCGGATGCTGCAGCAGGAGCAGCTGCGCCGCCACCGATGGTTTGCATCACTTTCCACTGACCGCCTTCCACCTTGTACACGGTAATGCCGCCGTCTTTCAGGTCGCCCTTGTCGTCGTAGGTCCAGTTGGAAGAAGTCACACCGGAGTACTTGATCTTGGCCAGTACCGGCAGGTAAGCCTTGGGATCGGTGGAGTTGGCATCCTTCATGGCCTGGATCAGCGCGCGGGTCGCGTCATAGCCGTACGGGGAGTAAGTGGCTACGTCGGTCTTGAAACGTGCCTTGTACTTGTCGGCATATTCCTTGCCCTTGGGCATTTGTTCCAGCGGCAGGCCAGCCAGTGAGGCGATGGAGCCTTCGGCTTCCTTGCCTGCCAGTTGCAGGAAGTTCGGGGTCTTGGTCATTTCGCCGGAGATCAGCGGAGCCTTCAGGCCCAGACGCTTCATCTGCTTGGCCATCGGGGCGGACTGGGCGTCAGCACCACCGTAGAAGATCACGTCCGGATTCACGCCCTTGATGGAGGTCAGAATGGCGGCGAAATCGGTTGCCTTGTCGTTGGTGAATTCGCGCTTGGCCACGTCGCCACCGGCAGCCTTGACGGCTTTTTCGAATTCGTCAGCCAGGCCTTGGCCGTAAGCGGTACGGTCGTCAACAATGACGATTTTCTTGGCCTTCAGGGTGTCCACCACGAACTTGCCCATCACGCTACCTTGCTGGGTATCGGAGGTCATGGAACGGAAGGTGTTCTTGAAGCCTTGTGCGGTGAAGACCGGGGAAGTCGCCATGGCAATCATCGGGATGCCGGCGTCAGAGTAGATCTTGGAGGCCGGGATGGCGCAACCGGAGTTGAAGTGACCGATGATGCCGGAAACCTTGTCGTCCACCAGCTTCTGGGCCAGTTGGGTAGCGGTTTTCGGGTCGGCCTGGTCATCCTGGGCATCCAGTTCGAAGGTCACCGGCTTGCCACCGATGGTCGGCTTCTCGGCGTTGGCATCTTCGATGGCCAGGGTCACGCCGTTTTTGTATTCTTCGCCATAGTGGGCTTGCGGGCCGGTCAGCGGAGCGGCAAAGCCGATTTTCACGGTGTCGCCACCAGCAGCGGCAGCAGCCGGAGCGGATGCGCCAGCCGGAGCGGCGGCGTCGTCTTTCTTGCCACATGCAGACAGTGCCAGAGCAGCTGCGACAGCGATGGTAACGGTAGTCAGCTTGGTGAATTGCATCTTGAATCCTCTATCTTTCGGTCTCTCCTGTCCGCTTGTGGCGGACAGATCTCATGCAGCGAGCTTGTTGTAAGTGAAAACGCTGGCGGCATTATTCCAATGCCGACAGCACATGACAAGTAGCGTGACAAAGATATCGTCACACAGCCCCGGTTTGTGACCATTCCCGCCAACAGCCGGGTTTGCCCGGGCCGGGGCTGACTGACATCAGTCGCCGATACTCATCAGGCTGGCGTTACCACCTGCTGCCGTGGTGTTGACGCTGACTGCGCGCTCCACCACCAGACGATGCAGGTTGTAGCCATCTTTGCCGGCCAGAATCAGCGGAATCAGCGCACCGTCACGTTGCGCCAGTTGCTGGCGCACGCGGGCTGCGTCTTCCCCTTCATACAGCACGGCATCCAGCGAGGCAGTCAGCACGTCTTGCGTCAGCTCGACATGGCTGCCCAGTGTGCTGGCCAACTGGCGATTGGCCGGCGAATCCGCCAGCACTGCCACGTTGCCGGTAGCCAGTACGGCCACCAGTTGTTCGGCCAGCGTTGCTCCACTGCTGGCCACGCACCCTACCTTGCCACGCGGGGCAAAGCAGAGCGTGTTCTTTTCGCCGGTCGGTCCCGGCAGGTTTACCTGATGGGTCAACGGCGAAGCACGACCTGCCGCATCAATGCGTGCATTCAGGCCACTCACGCCCATGCTGCCCGCCACGGCGGCCAGCTTGGACAGACCGGACAGATTGGCGGCCACCGGCTGCAAGGCCAGTTTGGGCGCCCAGGCTGCGCGGGTCAGACGGTACAGGTAGAACGGGCCACCCGCTTTGGGGCCGGTACCGGACTTGCCTTCGCCACCGAAGGGCTGCACACCCACTACAGCACCCACGATATTGCGGTTGACGTAGACATTGCCCACTTTGATCTTGTCGACAATGTTGTTGATGGTTTCGTCGATTCGGCTGTGAATGCCGTGAGTCAGGCCGTAACCGGTGCTGTTGATTTCTGCCACCACCTTGTCCAGCTGGCTGGCTTCAAAGCGCAGTACATGCAGTACCGGGCCGAATACTTCGCGGGTGAGATCGGACAGGTTGTCGATTTCAAACAACGTCGGCGGTACAAAGGTGCCGTGCTGGCATTGTTCCGTCAGCGGGGTCTGGTAGAACCAGCGCGCACGCTGCTTCATCTTGTCGATATGTGCCAGCAGGCCGGCCTGGGCTTCTGCATCGATCACCGGGCCGACATCGGTACTCAGCTTGGCCGGGTTGCCCACGGTCAGTTCGGCCATGGCGCCCTTGATCATGGCGATGACCTTGTCGGCGATATCGCTTTGCAGATACAGCACGCGCAAGGCAGAGCAACGCTGACCGGCCGAATCAAAGGCCGAGCTCAGGACATCGGTCACCACCTGCTCCGGCAGGGCCGAGCTGTCCACGATCATGGCGTTCTGGCCGCCGGTTTCGGCTACCAGCACCACGTCCTCGCCACGCTTGGCCAGGGTGCGGTTGATGATTTGTGCCACTTCGGTGGAACCGGTGAAAATGACGCCCTGGATGCGCGGATCGCTGGTCAGTGCAGCACCGACGATTTCGCCACGGCCCGGCAGCAGTTGCAGCACATCACGCGGCACGCCGGCTTCGTGCAGCAGACGCACGGCATAGGCGGCAATCAGGTTGGTCTGCTCGGCCGGTTTGGCCAGCACCGGGTTACCGGCGGCCAGCGAGGCGGTCACTTCACCAATGAAGATGGCCAGCGGGAAGTTCCACGGGCTGATGCACACCACCGGGCCCAGCGGCTGGTGGGTGGCATTGTCGAAATTGGCAACGATCTGCGCGGCATAGTAACGGCAGAAGTCCACCGCTTCACGCACTTCGGCAATGGCATTGCTCAGGGTCTTGCCCGCTTCACGCACTGCCAGGCCCATCAGTGCCGGCATGTGGTCTTCCATCAGGTCGGCCATACGGTTCAGGCAGCCCGCACGATCCACCACCGGGGTATTGGCCCAGCGTGCGGCGGCAGCTTCGGCCAGTTGCAAGGCGCGTTCCACATGTTCCTGCGTGGCTTCAATCACTTCACCGACGATGTCGGCATGGTCGGCCGGGTTACGTACCGGCAGCTTGTCACCTTCGCTGATATCGGCATCGCCTAGCAAGGGGCTGGCCAGCCACTGCTGCTGTTCCGAACCTTGCAGGCCGATTTGCAGGGCGGCAAGCACATGCTCGCTGGACAGGTCCAGTCCCTTGGAATTCTGACGCTCGCTGCCATACAGGGAAACCGGCAGGGCAATCTTGTGATGCGGCTGACCGGCATGGCTGGCGGCTTCCGCTACCTGGTCGGTCACCAGTTCGTCGATGGATACGTTCTCGTCCACAATGCGATTGACGAAAGAGCTGTTGGCACCGTTTTCCAGCAGGCGGCGTACCAGATAAGCCAGCAGGGTTTCGTGCGAACCCACCGGCGCGTAAATACGGCAGGCCTTGCCCAGATTGTCCTTGCCCACCACCTGGTCGTACAGGGTTTCACCCATGCCGTGCAGGCACTGGAATTCGTAATCCAGGCCCTGACCCAGTTGATAAATGGCAGACAGGCTGTAGGCATTGTGGGTGGCAAACTGCGGGTAGATGGCATCCTGTGCGGCCAGCAGGCGCTTGGCACAGGCCAGGTAGGAAATGTCGGTATACACCTTGCGGGTATACACCGGGTAGCCCGGCAGGCCATCCACCTGGGCGCGCTTGATTTCGGCATCCCAATAGGCACCCTTCACCAGGCGCACCATGAAGCGGTGACCGGAACGGCGTGCCAGATCCACCAGATAATCAATAATGAAGGGGCAGCGCTTCTGATAAGCCTGCACCACCAGACCAATACCATTCCAGCCTGCCAGGTCCTTGTCGAAAGCCAGCTGTTCCAGCAGGTCCAGCGACAGCTCCATGCGGTCGGCTTCTTCGGCATCGATATTCAGGCCGATATTGTATTGCTTGGCCAGAACCAGCAGTTCCTTGAGGCGGGCATACAGCTCGGTCATCACACGTTCACGCTTGGCGCGACTGTAACGCGGGTGAATGGCGGACAGTTTTACCGAGATGCCCGGACCATCGTAAATGCCACGGCCGGCAGACTCTTTGCCGATGGCGTGGATTGCCATCACATAGTCTTTCATGTAGCGCTGGGCATCGTCCTCGGTCATGGCGGCTTCACCCAGCATGTCGTAGGAGAAACGATAGCCACGTGCTTCGCGCTCACGGCCATTTTCCAGCGCCTGTTCGATGGTTTCACCAGTGACGAACTGCTTGCCCAGCATGCGCATGGACATGTCCACGCCTTTGCGGATCAGCGGCTCGCCGCCCTTGGCGATCAGACGGGTCATGGCAGCAGACAGGCCTTGCTCGCTGTGCGAGGAAACCAGCTTGCCAGTCACCACCAGGCCCCAGGCTGCGGCATTGACGAACAAGGAAGAGCTGTTTCCCAGGTGGGCTTTCCAGTCGCCACGGGAAATCTTGTCGCGGATCAGCTTGTCGGCAGTTTCCTTGTCCGGAATACGCAGCAAGGCTTCAGCCAGACACATCAGGGCAATGCCTTCCGCGCTATCCAGCGAAAACTCATGCATCAGGGCATCCACCCCGCTGGAGCGCGTACGCTCATGCCGCACCTGGCTGACCAGGCGACGCGCCAGGTCCTGGGTAGCGGTTACCTGTGCCGGCTGCAAAGCCGCTTGCGGCAACAAGGCCTGTACACATTCCTGTTCATCGCGACGGTATGCGGATGTAATGGCATCGCGCAAGGCGCTCTGGTTTAGGGCAAACACCTCGAATTGCATGGAAAACTCCCGATTTTGTTCGCAGCCCGGTTTATACCGGTTAAGATTTGCCTATTGTATACAATTGCATTTTTCTTTGTTCGACAATATAAAATATTCTTGGCGCCAGACACTACGTGGACGACAACAGATCAAGGCAAATCAAGCTACTTGTCCTATTATTTGCTGCATCAACCCTATCCTTTGCTGTTGCATTACCACAACGTTACCGCTTGCGAGCCAGACCACCGCCGATACCCGGCCTTCGCAGGTGGGCCAATCCACTTTGTAGTCAATGACAGGACTTGCCGTGCAGAATATTTTGCTCATTGTGAATGCCAGCCCCTATGGCAACGAGCGTTGTCTGAGTGCATTACGTTTGACACTGGCCCTTGCTAGCCATGGGCAACCCAGTCGCATCAAGCTGTTTCTGCTGTCCGATGCTGTCATCACCGCGCAAAACGGTCAGGGCAACTCCAGCGGGCCAAGCCTGGCAGATATGCTGACCGAGGCCATGGCGCATGGTGTAGCCGTCTATGTTTGTCGCACTTGCGCGGAAGCACGCGGGCTGGATCAGACCCGCCTGCTACCAGGCGTGAAGATAGGCAGCATGCCGGAACTGGCCGACTGGACGTTGGAAGCCGACAAAGTCGTCAGTTTCTGAATAAAAAAAGGCCTGCCTCTCGGGGGGGAAGGCAGGCCAAAGGGCAGTTCACATCAAGCAGCAAGAAATCAAATGGGGCGTATCAACATTTCCGAACGAACCTCGCGCACCCCCGGCACATTGGCGGCAACCTCAAGCAAGTGCCGTACGGTATCGCGACTGGGGCTGGAGCCTTTCAGCCACACCATTCCGGCCTTGACCGAAGGATGCACGACCGAACCCGAGCCATCGGCTAGCGGCTTCAGTACTTCATTCAGCTCCCAGGCTATTTTCTCGTCATCAGATACATGAGAAACAGCAACATGTTCGGCAATCGGGTCCATCGGCAGGCTGTCAGTTGCCATCACTGCCTGCAGCGGAAGCAATAATAAAAATATCCATGCGGAACGTTTCATTTTCATCGCACACCTCGGTACAAGAGCACTCCAGCTGCTATTGCAAAAGCCATGCCAACCTTAGATAAGCATTTAAATTCAATGACTTAGTAAAAATACGCCACTTACACCGCTGCCTATTTGTCTCAAACTGTCGCCTATCAGCGACAAGGCGAGATGGCAACAATGCTCAAGTCATTGATTTACATGAAAAAACCCCTGTCGCCAAATGGCGACAGGGGTTTTCGATCCTGATACCGGTTTAAAAGTCCTTGAACGCTGCAGCCACCAGATCATGCTTTTGCAACAAGCGGTAGAACTCGGTTCTGTTACGGTCAGCAATACGCGCAGCCACACTGGCATTGCCTGCAGTCACCCGCAGAAGCTTCTCCAGATATTCCCGCTCGAACTGGCGCCGTGCCTCTGCCAGTGTAGGAATACTGGCCATCCCGTCTGATACGGCTTTTTGCACCAGGCTTAACGGAATCAGGCCTGCGGTACTCAACACGCAGCACTGCTCGACGGCATTGGCCAGTTGGCGGATGTTGCCAGACCAGCGCAGAGTGCACAGATATTCCATGGCGTCGGGAGCGAATCCGGCTACCTCCTTGCCATAACGTTCGCACACCTGACTCAGGAAATGCTGCGCCAACAGCGGAATATCCTCCCGCCGTTCACTCAGGGCAGGCAGTTGCAGGGTAAGGACATTCAGACGGTAAAACAGGTCTTCACGAAACAGGCCATCACTGATCAGCAATTCCAGATCGCGGTGCGTCGCCGAGATCAGCCTGACATCAACGGCGATTGGCTTGCTGGCGCCCAGGGGGCGCACTTCGCGCTCCTGCAGCACGCGTAATAGCTTGACCTGCAGGGCAAGCGGCATATCCCCGATTTCATCCAGAAACAAGGTGCCGCCATCGGCCTGGGCAATCAGCCCCTGGTGGCGCGCTGCCGCCCCGGTAAAAGCGCCTTTCTCATGTCCGAACAACTCGCTCTCCAGCAAGTTATCCGGAATGGCCGCGCAATTGACTGCAATAAACGGCTTGTCTGCCCGTGGACTGGCGCGATGCAATGCTCGGGCCAGCACTTCCTTGCCGGTACCACTTTCTCCGCGAATCAATACGCTGGCATCCGTGACAGCAACCAGACGTGCCTCGGCCAACAGCTCATCCATCAAAGGACTGCAACTGACGACCTCTGCGCGCCAGGCATCCTGCTCATCATGCGACAAGGCAGGCGCAGACAACTGCAACGCTTGTGACACCTTGCTCAGCAGGGCGGCACTGTCAAACGGCTTCACCAGATAACCGAACACACCGCGACTGACCGCCTCCACTGCATCAGGCACTGTGCCATGAGCTGTCAGGATAATCACCGGCAAGGACGGGTAACTCCGTTTTACCTGTTCGAACAAGGCCATGCCATCCATTCCCGGCAAGCGCCAATCAGTCAGTAACACATCCGCTCTGCGCACAGCCAAGGCGCTCAGGGCAGCCTCGGCCGAAGCTGCCTTGTCCACCAGATAACCTGCTGCCTCCAGACGCAAACCAAGCAGATGCAGCAAGTCCGCATCATCATCCACCAACAGAACACGCCCGGCATGCATCATGGTTGTATCTTCTTTTTGCTGGCCTTGTTGACCATGGATTGTTCAATCAGACGCAAGGCTTCCAGCTTGGCCGCCAGCTCATCGGCACGATGTTGCTGCTCGGCTAGCTGGGCATTGCTTCTTTGCATGGCATCCTCATGCCGCTTGCGCTCATTGAGCAGACTGCCCAGCAAGGTGGACAAGCCCGACAAGCCTTCTGCCGGCTCTTGCCGCAACTGCTCATTCGCCTTGTCCAGCTGGCTGCGCAATGGCTCAATCCTGGACTCACCATTCAGCCATTGCTGTGCTACATAGCGCAGGCGCTCACCGGCACAAGCTTCTTTCCCGGGCAAGGCACTATCACGACTACGCCGCAGGCTGCTCAGGACAGTCTCGGCGTCCTGACAGTTGCGTGACTGACTCTTCCAAGCAGCTATTCCACCTGCATCGCGTGAGGAATGCTCTGACCAACCAGCACATGCCGACAACTGGCTCAACAACAACAAGGCAAAAATATTGTTACGCATCATGCGAATGCTCATTCAGGAAGTACATGGCCACCAGACACGGAAATGCGCACCTTTAGCAGCAGGCAAGGATTCAACATCGCCCCCCATCAGCTGGGCAAAGGTTTTCACCATGGTCAGCCCGATACCACTACCCGGCGTTTCACCGGCTGGAGCAGGCCCACTATAGAAGGGCTGGAAAACCAGTGTGTGATTTTCAGGCGCAATTCCTGGCCCCTGATCAATGACCGCTACCCATGTACGATCAGCCTCCCTGCCAGTTGCAACGGAAATAACACCGCCAACAGGAGAAAACCGAATAGCGTTAGAAAGAAGATTATCAATAATGGTTCGGAATTTTTCACTATCGACCGGCACCTGCAAACTATCATGCGACAGTTCCAGCGTGATGCGCTTTTGCTGCAACAAGGGATGCATGCTTGCCGCCGCATCCTCAATCAAGGCATGCAATTCATGCACACGCATATCCAGAGGCTGTGCCAACCAGTTGGCTGCATCATGCCGCAACAAGGCATCTACCCGCTGACGTAACAAACGGGTATTGGACAAGGTGATCGCCACGATTTCCTGTTGCGAGGGCAGCAAGGGGCCGGGAATCTGGTCTTGCAGCAGTGACGATGCCTCCTGAATGGCCGCCAACGGGGTTTTCAGCTCATGCGAGACATGACGGAAAAAATCTGCCTTATCCTCTTCCAGCCGGGCAAGCCGATGATCCAGCTCACCCAGGGCAGAAGCCAGCTGCACGATGTCGGCCGGAGCCGACATCAACCAGCTCTGACCACGCACTCCCTGAGAAAGGGCGGCAATTTTACCGCGCAAATGCTGCAGGGGCCTGACCAGCAGCCAAGCCAGTAGTAATCCGGAAAACACGGCAAGGCATAATGACAGGATGGCCACCCGGTCAGCCTGTTGACGTTTTTCCCGCAAATTACTGTCCCACTGCTTTCGCTGAACATCACCCAGTTGTCTGATACGCGACTCCAGCATCTGACCCAAACCGGACAGCGACTCATACTGTGCGGACCACGCTGAAACAGGATGTTCACCACCGTCCAGCAAGGCCTGAGATTGCTTGCCCCACTGCAACAGAGCGCGTCCCAGTCGGCGCAATCCCGCATCATCCTGCTGATCCAGCCTGGCCGCCAACTGCATCAGTGCGCTCAAGGCCTCTTTGCCAACCTGGGAATAACTTTCCTCACGCAATACATTCCACTGGCGTGTCGAGCGCTCGAACAGCTCACCCTGACTGGAAAATATGCGTATGGATTCGGAAAGTAATAAGGCCTGACGCTGATTCTGGTCCACTTGCTCCGCCAACTGCTGCAGATGCCACCAGGTTTGCACCAGTGCCAACGAGGGAATCAGCGTCACCACGAACAAGCTAGCAACCAACAGCGACTTGAAAGACAGATGGCGCAATAGCATGAACACTCCAGACACGAAGATGAAGCCATTGTCCAACAGCACGGCTTGTCTTCACAAATCAAAGCAGCAGTCGCTGACAGATTGAGGATAATCGGGCGCATGCCGGTGCCCAAAAGCACAAAGCCCAGCTCGGTTGAGCTGGGCTTCGAATGGGGAGTCTGGCGGTGTCCTACTTTCACATGGCGAATGCCACACTATCATCGGCGCTAAGGCGTTTCACGGTCCTGTTCGGGATGGGAAGGCGTGGGACCACCTCGCTATGGCCACCAGACATAAACTGTCAACAAACTTGAAGAAGCTTTGTCATCCAGACACCGTCTGGATCACTGAATTAATTAGGTATCTTTCTTGGATCTTTGATCGCGTCGCACATTCACTATCCATCCGGACCCGGTTTCCCAAGCCACTCAAATGATAGGATCAAGCCTCACGAGCAATTAGTATCGGTTAGCTTAACGCCTCACAGCGCTTCCACACCCGACCTATCAACGTCCTGGTCTCGAACGACTCTTCAGGAGGGTCAAGCCCTCAGGGAAGTCTCATCTTCAGGCGAGTTTCGCGCTTAGATGCTTTCAGCGCTTATCTCTTCCGAACTTAGCTACCCGGCAATGCCACTGGCGTGACAACCGGTACACCAGAGGTTCGTCCACTCCGGTCCTCTCGTACTAGGAGCAGCCCCCGTCAAACTTCCAACGCCCACTGCAGATAGGGACCAAACTGTCTCACGACGTTTTGAACCCAGCTCACGTACCACTTTAAATGGCGAACAGCCATACCCTTGGGACCGGCTACAGCCCCAGGATGTGATGAGCCGACATCGAGGTGCCAAACACCGCCGTCGATGTGAACTCTTGGGCGGTATCAGCCTGTTATCCCCGGAGTACCTTTTATCCGTTGAGCGATGGCCCTTCCATTCAGAACCACCGGATCACTATGTCCTGCTTTCGCACCTGCTCGACTTGTCGGTCTCGCAGTTAAGCTACCTTTTGCCATTGCACTATCAGCACGATTTCCGACCGTACCTAGGTAACCTTCGAACTCCTCCGTTACACTTTGGGAGGAGACCGCCCCAGTCAAACTGCCTACCATGCACTGTCCCCGATCCGGATAACGGACCAAGGTTAGAACCTCAAAGGGGTCAGGGTGGTATTTCAAGGTCGGCTCCACCAGAACTAGCGTCCTGGCTTCAAAGCCTCCCACCTATCCTACACAAACCACTTCAAAGTCCAATGCAAAGCTACAGTAAAGGTTCACGGGGTCTTTCCGTCTAGCAGCGGGGAGATTGCATCTTCACAAACACTTCAACTTCGCTGAGTCTCAGGAGGAGACAGTGTGGCCATCGTTACGCCATTCGTGCGGGTCGGAACTTACCCGACAAGGAATTTCGCTACCTTAGGACCGTTATAGTTACGGCCGCCGTTTACTGGGGCTTCGATCAAGAGCTTGCACCCCATCACTTAACCTTCCAGCACCGGGCAGGCGTCACACCGTATACGTCCACTTTCGTGTTGGCACAGTGCTGTGTTTTTGATAAACAGTCGCAGCCACCGATTCTCTGCGACCTGTCGTAGCTCCCACCGCAGGGTGTTCACCACAACAGGCATACCTTCTCCCGAAGTTACGGTATCAATTTGCCGAGTTCCTTCTCCTGAGTTCTCTCAAGCGCCTTAGAATTCTCATCCTGCCCACCTGTGTCGGTTTGCGGTACGGTTCTTGTGTAGCTGAAGCTTAGTGGCTTTTCCTGGAAGCGTGGTATCAGTCACTTCAGGTCCGTAGACCCTCGTTATCACTTCTCGGCGTTAAAGAAGGGCGGATTTGCCTACCCTTCACGCCTACCGGCTTGAACGACCTATTCCAACAGGCCGCTGACCTAACCTTCTCCGTCCCCACATCGCACTACACAAAAGTACGGGAATTTTAACCCGTTTCCCATCGACTACGCTTTTCAGCCTCGCCTTAGGGGCCGACTCACCCTACGCCGATGAACGTTGCGTAGGAAACCTTGGGCTTTCGGCGAGCGGGCTTTTCACCCGCTTTATCGCTACTCATGTCAGCATTCGCACTTCTGATATCTCCAGCATCCCTTACGAGACACCTT